>CAQBGY010000297.1 GCA_948759685.1 uncultured Eubacterium sp. | reverse complement strand
TTAGACGAGATGGATTTGACGATGGCGGAGAGTAAGGCGACTTATGAGGAGATTAAAGGTTATGTCAAGGAAAATATGGGGTTACATGTTAGTAATCTGTACATTGCGCAAGTAAAGCGGAAATGTGGTATAATCGAGAGAGAAAATTATAATAAGGCAAAAACAGAAAGTTCTAAACAGCCACAGTGTCCGTTGGAGAAGGAAAAGGCTATCAAAGCGGCACTGAGATATTTTGGGATGATTTAATACATAAAAAATGGAGATCAAAAATGCTGACATTTAATGAAGATACAAGGGTAAAAGTTCCTGCTACAATTCAATTTCTTAGGTTGAATTATAATTATCAGTCATTGAAAACAGATGACATTGATATAGATTTTAATACAAAGATTTTCGTAAACAGGTTTAAACCCGCGCTTGAAATTATTAATAGCAGAAAATTTACATATGATGAGATTAAGGCTATTGTTACAGATATTCATAATGTGTTAAAGAATAATGATTTGGGAAAAGAGTTTTATAATTGGCTTATTGATCCAAAGGATAAGGTAAAGCTTATTGATTTTGAGGACATAACAAAAAACGATTTTGCAGTTGTGGATGAATTGCCGTTTAGCGTAGTGGAAGGAACGGAGGAGGGTTCTTTCAGACCTGATATTAATATTTTGATTAATGGTATGCCGCTTGCATTTCTGGAGGTAAAGAAGCCCAATAATGAGGGTGGTATACAGAAAGAATTTGATAGAATGATAAATAAGAGATTGCAGAATCCGGACTATAGGAAATTCTTCAATCTCATTCAGTTGGTATCTTTTTCTAATAATATGGAATATGAAGAGGATGACGATGCAGAAGATGTAAAGGCGGGCTCATTTTATACAACGCCAAATGGAAATAATACCAGCTTTTCGTTTTTCAGAGAGGATAATGAACAGTATCATTTAACATATCCATACAAAGAGATTGATGAGGCTACAATTAAATATATAATGAACGACTGCGGTTATAATCCGGACGAAACAGATACGCCGGAGTTTGCGGAGAACCTGAAGACAGGAACACCTTGTAATAGTTTTGTAACTTCTGTATTTGACAAGGAAAGATTTTTATATTTCTTGCAGTATGGGATTATGTTTATTAGCAGCCAGATTCCGGAGAAGCACATTATGCGCTATCCTCAATTCTTTGCCACTAGAAAAATTATTGAAAGATTAAAAACTGGCGGTAAGGGAGGCATTATCTGGCATACACAAGGTTCCGGGAAGACAGCGATAGCAGCTTTTTCTAATCGTATTATCAGGGATTATTATTCCAAGAAAGACATCAGCACAAGATTTTTCTTTGTGGTGGACAGACTTGATTTGCTCACGCAAGCCAGTATCGAGTTTACTAATAGAGGCTTGAATACTGTTAATTGCGAAAATAAGACAAGTTTTAGCAAAGAGCTGAATAAGGCTCTTTCAACAGATGTTGGTAGTAAGGCAATTGGTGAAATATGTGTTGTAAATATACAAAAATTCGAGGGGAAAATGCCAGAGGCAAAGAATGATTATAATGCCAAAGTCCAGCGTATCTTTTTTGTTGATGAAGCGCATAGAAGTTACTCTTCCACAGGTGAATTTTTTAAAAATCTTATGATTTGTGATATGGATGCAATTTATATTGCACTTACTGGTACACCGTTACTTTCAAAGAAAGAACGTTCTAATTTGAAGTTTGGCGATTATATTCATAAATATTTTTATGATAAATCCATTGCGGATGGATATACACTTAGAATCAAAAAGGAAAATATTGATACTGTTGCAAAAACTGAAATTAAAAAGAATCTGGAAATAGAAGATAAACAGCTTGAAGATAAAGATGTTTACGAATCTGATGCTTATGTAAATGCTTTGGGTGCATTTATAGAAAAGGACTTTGTTAATTTTAGACTCCAAAACACGGATACATCTATAGGCGGGATGATTGTTTGCAGAACAAATCCGCAGGCGAAAAAGGTTCATCAGTGGTTTAAAGATAATTCAAAGTTAAATACTGGACTTGTTATCACAGATACAAATGATCCGAAGCAAAAGCAAATCAATAAAAATAATCAAGTGGACTTTAGAGAAACGCTTGCTCCTGATATTTTAGTTGTAAATTTCATGCTTACGACAGGATATGATGTGAAGCGTTTGAAAAAAATGTATCTCCTGCGGGGTCCACATGCACAGTCACTTTTGCAGACTATATCAAGAGTAAACAGACCATATAAGTCTCCAAACGGAAAGATTTATAAGTATGGCTATATCGTTGATTTTGTGGATATAGAGCAGGAGTATGACAAGACCATAGAAGCCTACATAAAAGAACTTGAAGCAGACCTTAATGAAAATGGAGAAAATGAAGGCTCTCTTTCCGGATTGGTGGTTGATAAAGAAGATATTAACAGGAAGTATCATAAGTATACAGATGAGCTGGAAGATATTATTTCTACGGATAATTTGGAAAGGTTTTCAAAACAGCTTACATTTTATAATAAAGAGACGCTGCTTAAAATTAGAAGGCTCTTAAATGGAATCAAAGAATGTCAGACAGAGTTTATTCTTTCAAGAGCCATGGATTATGCTACGCAGATTGATTCTGATAAAAATAAAAAGCTCTTGAAATCAACACAGGAGAGAATTGATTTTATAAATCTTTCTCAGAACACTGTTGATATGATGGATGTAATCTCAAATGAAGAAGTAGTGGAGATTTTGTATGAATTTATAAAAGTGAAAATTATCATTATGGATCTCGGACAGATGACGCAGGATAACCCTAAGTTCCAGAGATTCTCAAAAGTTGTCAGGGATATACAAAATGAGATAAAGAAGAATAAAAATAAAAGCGATATTAAAATCAGAAAGCTGGATGAGTTATTGCAGAAGATTTTTAATGATTTGTCCATTTCAGATTTAAATGATTTAGATTCTATTACTGATGAATTGTTAGAGGCTCTTGAGAGGGCAAGAAATATCAATTATGAAAATGAAAGGTTATCGAAAATTTACGGTGGCAGCTATGCTTTTGTGAAAACTTATCAGGATGCAATAGAAATATATCCTGCTGATAAATCTGAGATTGAGCGTACTTTAGTTATCATATATAACGAAATAAAAAATGCTTTAGATAAAGAAATTGTTGCGATTCAGGGAAGAAAAAATTTTGTAGATTCCATAAAATCAAAAGCAACAAAAATTCTTTTGAAAGAAAAATTGTATGGAAAAATAAAAGGATTTTATGTACAGTTACTGAATGATTTATACACGAATATACAGTTATTTAAATAAGGAGAATTACTATGCCGGATATTTTTACGTTGGAGAACAAAATAAAACAGATGATTGATGAAATGAAGGGGCTTTGCCAGACAAACGGACTGTCAAATCAGGCAAGTGAAGAAGTGGTAATTACTTCCGTATTTCTCTACAAGTTTCTAAATGATAAGTTTATGGAAAATATGAAAGATTTTGCAAATGATATGGATATGAGTACAGATAAAGTTTTAGAAGATGATGATATGCTGGCAGGATTTTATGATACATATCCACAGGATGTAGCTTTTAAGTATGAAGATACCATTGAATGTTTGATTAATAAAGTCGGGAACAACGATTTTTATAAGCTTTTTGATGATGCACTGGAGAGGATTTCTAATTATCCGGAAAATGAAGAATTTAGTATTGATACGGCGGATGGTGGAAGAAAACCATTGTTTACCAGAGTGACAGAGAATGTGGAAGCATCAAAGAGAAATAATTTTGCTAAGAATATTTTTGGAATTATCAGTCAGGACAAATTTGATTTTGGAGAAGCATTTAAAAATAATTTTGATTTCTATAGTGCGATTTTTGAACATCTGATTAAAGACTACAATGTTGCCAGCGGCGTATATGCGGAATATTTCACACCACAGGCTATTTCTGCCATTATAGCAAAGATTTTAGTAGAGATGTCTCCGGTAGAGGATAAAATATATGATGTGTATGACCCATCCGCAGGTTCGGGTTCATTGGTGCTTCATCTGGCAAACACTTTAGGGAAAGGAAGTTTCGGAGATAAAGCACAAGTTTATACACAGGATATTTCCGGCAAGTCATCAAGATTTTTAAGGACAAATATGCTACTTAATGGTCTTACAAATAGTTTGGACAATATCATTGAGGGAGACACGCTGGAAACACCGGCACATTATAAAGTGGCACATGATCCAAGCTCCGGAGTAAAGCAGTTTGATTATATTACATCAAATCCCCCATTCAAAATGGATTTTTCTTCTACCAGAAATATGATTGAACAGAAGTGGGAGGATTCAGAACTAAGGGATGGAATTAAAAGATTCTTTGCCGGAGTTCCTAAAATCCCAAATAAGAAAAAGGAATCAATGGGAGTATATTTGTGCTTTATTCAACATATTCTGTGGAGCTTAAAGGAGGACGGAAAGGCAGCTATTGTTGTGCCGACAGGATTTATAACGGCGCAGTCGGGTATTGAAAAGACAGTGCGCCAGACGATAGTTGACAAACATTGGTTGAAGGGCGTTATTTCTATGCCGTCTAATATCTTTGCCAATACAGGGACAAATGTATCTGTTCTCTTTATAGATAAGTCAAACCAAGATGGAAATATCATGCTTATAGATGCGTCCAAACTGGGAGAAAAGAGGAAAGAGGGAAAGAATCAGAGAACGGTTTTACGTCCTGATGAAGTAGCGAAGATAGAAGATACATTTATTAATCAGGAAGTAATTGAAGACTTTAGTGTTTCCGTTACATATGAGCAGATTGCTGAAAAGAATTATTCGTTATCAGCAGGGCAGTATTTTGAAGTGAGGATTGAGTTTGTGGAATTGTCACAAGAGGCATTTGAGCGGAGAATGACGGCATATGCTGATAGATTGGGAAAG
>CAQBGY010000296.1:977-4935 GCA_948759685.1 uncultured Eubacterium sp. | reverse complement strand
TTTATTTTGGTGCTGACCTCTACACCGATGCTGTACGTTTCTATACTGGCGACAAGCCAACTACTCCCGCTCAAGGCGTACTGTATGTCAACGAGGCAAGTGGCGCTGGCGATGTGTGGAATGGTACTGCGTGGGTAAATGTCATTAAGGGTTATATCACCGCTATTGATGAGAACGCAGATCATACTACTGTGCCTACCACAAAGGCCGCAAAGGATTATATCGACAAAAAGGTGGCTGACGTGGTGGCTGGCGAGGTCGGAACTTTGGGCGATCTGGCAAGCAAGGATAGAGTGACAGAGGATGAGCTGGCTGAGGCTCTGAAAACCAAGATTGATGGCAAGGCTGACCAAACTACAGTTGACACCCTAATTGGTGATGATACTGGCAAGTCCGCCCGTACTATCGCTAATGAGGAACTTGCAAAGCAGCTCATCCCTGAGAATGCCGCTGAGTCCCTGGATACTCTGACTGAAATTGCCGCATGGATTCAATCGCACCCTGACGATGCCTCCGCAATGAACACCGCTATTGATGCGCTGAAGACTAAGGTCACACTTGGGACTCATGAGGTGGACGGAGAGCAGGTAGAGTATGCCACTGTCAAAGCATATGTGGAGGCCGCTATCGCCGCTCTTGAAATCGGAGACTATGCCAAGGCCGCTGATTTGACAGCACTTGCAGATCGTGTTACTACGTTGGAGACGGACACTCACACCCACACCAACCAAACTGAGTTGGATAAGTTTGCTGATGGTGATAAAGCAAAGTGGGACGCTGCTGAAACTAAGGCGCATGAACATACCAATAAGACCGAGCTTGATGGTATTACTGCCGCTAAGATTACTTCTTGGGATAAGGCTGTTGAGGCTATCACCGTAGGTACATTTTAATTACGGCAATTTAACTGACGTTTAGGAGGGGCTTATGCCCCTCCTTTTGTCATCATAGGAGGTATTCATTAAATGGCCTATTTTGATCCAAATACCACTGTTGACAGTAAAGTAAGGGACGGTTCCATTATCCCTATCAAAGAGGGTCAGTTTTTGATGACCACGGATACCAGAAGTATTTTTTACGACTTGGGAGATCGCCGTATTCAACTCACTGACATTTTGGAACTCAATACAGAAGCAGAGCGCAAAGCGTTGATTGCTCCTGTCAACAAATTTTATTTCATCAAGGATTCAGGCGCTCTTTGGAGATATAACAACGGAGCCTGGATTGAATGGCCCAGCGGAGGTTCTGGCGGAATAGTCAGTAAATCAGTAAATGTTACTCTAACTGTTACTGGGTGGATAAATGGTAGTCAGACAGTTTCAATTGATGGATTGACTGCTACTCAAAACGGCGTTGTCGGCATTGCGCAGGATGTTTCTACGGCTGAGATGGAGGCTGCTCGTACTGCGGAAATGTATGTCAGCGGACAAACCGACGGCGCATTTACTATTGCTCTTGGAGGCGATAAGCCCACGTTTGATATTCCAATCACAGTTATCCTGCTCAGTTAAAGAGGGGAGGAAAGACAATGGGAACAAAAAATTATGGGTTTTACACCGAGGACAATTCCGCCACTAAGTTCAAAGAGTGGCGTAAGAAAATAAATGGGTCTGACGGCTCTAATATAGTCATGATTGACAACATTTTGGGAGAAAAGGGAGACAAGAGTACACATGTAACTTGCACTCTGCTTGCCTCTGCCTGGGCTGGACTTGACGCTCCTTTTACACAAGAAATATTGGTAACTGGACTTGAAGCCCTACAAAATGGAAATGTTTCTGTCGCTCAAAACGCCACATTTGAACAGCGCATGGCCGCTCGTGAAGCTATGCTTGCGGTCACAGGACAGGAAACAGGAAAGTTAGTTATTTCGGCTGATGGAGAGATGCCAGATATTGATATTCCTGTTGTCATCATTCTTTTAGGATAAATCAGGAGGTTACTCTATGCCTATTATCGGAAATTTCCCTACAGGTGGTGGAAGCGGCAGTGGAGGTTTAACTCTGGCCGCTGTCACAAATATTCAAACACTCGTATCTGCTGGAAAAGTCTATGTCAAATGGACTGATCCAGAAGATTTGGTGGTTGCAGGTTCTACACTGGCCGCTTGGAGCGGAACCTTGCTTGTACGTAAAGCGGGAAGCGCACCTGTCAGCCGCAGAGACGGTACGGTTGTTCTGGATAGCAAAACCAGAAATGCTTATAAAAATACTTACTTCTGTGATAGCGGTTTGACTGATGGAGTGCAGTATTTCTACAAGTTCTTTCCTTACACCACCTCCAATTCCTATACCGACAGCGAGGATGATGCTTTCAATGCTACTCCAGCTCCAGTGCCTCTGGGCAATGTGAGCGCCATTACCACAAGCGAAGCTGGAAATGGGAAGTTTGCATTGAAATGGACAGATCCAGCCGCTACGGTTGTATCTGACGGAATTACATTGGCGACTTGGGCCAACACAACAGTAGTAGTTAAGGCTGGTTCATACGCAACTGATCCAAATGATACTGACGCTGTTTATCGTAAGGTATGTACTACCAGAAATCAATACGCAATCACTCCATTGGTTGTAAGCGGGCTGACTAATGACACAAAGTATTATGTGTCATTCTTCCCGACCTCTACGGATGGTGCAGTAAATACAGACGCAAGTAATAGAATACTTGCAACGCCAAACCGCATGAAGATTACAACCGTTCCAAGTCAAAATGGCTCACTGACTTATAATACCAAGGCTCAAAGCCCAGCCTGGTCTAATTATGACTCTGCAAAGCTGACGCTTAGTGGAGATACGGTTAAAACCAACGCTGGTACTTATAGCGCTTCATTCACTCCAACTGATGACTATTGCTGGTCTGATGGAAGCACAGATGCAAAGATTGTTTCATGGACTATCGGCAAGGCGGCGGGCACTTTGACTGTCAATCCTACATCTGTTACTTTGGACAAGGATCATTTGACTGCAACATTCACTATTGGCGGCAATCACGATGGAACGCTTAGCGTTTCTTCCAGCGATACTACTGTCGCATCTGTAAGCAGAAGCGGGAATACAGTCACTGTATCTCATGTCAATAAAAAGACGGGAACAGCCAAGATCACTGTTTCCTGTGGGGCTGGTACGAACTATACCGCTCCTTCAAATGCCACAGTAAATGTTACCGCAAAGTTCGTTACTATCTATGGTGTGGAGTGGGACGGAACCAGCACAACCAAGTGGAGCAGAACCGACGCTTCCGCTGGTTTTATCGATCCTGTGCCAGCAGTAAGCAATGGAAGCGGAAGCAGTCCATTTGATAATCTTGCGCCTTGGAGTGGGATGACAAAATCAAACGATGCAACAGCAGGGGTTCTTGTAGCCATTCCAAAGTATTACTACAAGCTGACTAAGAGTGGTAATAAGCTGAAGCTTCAAATTGCTGATGGCCCAGCAGATGGGTTTAAGGTATCTCCCGCCCATGCCAACCGTGGCGATGGCAAGGGGGAGCGTGATGTAGTATACGTTGGCCGATACCACTGCGCCAGCGGATATAAGAGCACAACTGGCGTTGCCCAACAGGTGAGTATTACTCGCGCTACTGCCCGCACCAACATTCACAATCTCGGAGCGGCATATTGGCAATGGGACTGGGCATTGAATTGGACGATCAAGTTCCTGTACTTGGTTGAGTTTGCCGATTGGAACTCTCAGGCCAAGATTGGTTACGGCTGTTCTGCGTCCGGCTCTAAGGTCAACAATGGACAGACTGACGCAATGAAGTACCACACTGGAACGACCGCTGCTAACCGCACTACCTACGGCTTTACTCAATATCGCAATATTGAGGGCTTGTGGGATAATGTGTATGACTGGGTTGATGGATGCTACTACAACGGATCTGGGCTAAACGTTATCATGAATCCCAGCAAATTTAGTGATTCTGCCAATGGAACTGTAATCGGTTCTATTACGGCTGG
>CAQBGY010000296.1:0-967 GCA_948759685.1 uncultured Eubacterium sp. | reverse complement strand
CATTTGATGTGTGCGCCACATCTGGTTACGAATGGTGTATCCGTCCTACGGCGGCAAGTGGAAGTGAGAGTACCTATCTCCCTGATGGCTGGAACTTCAACTCTTCCAGCCCTTGTCTGCGCGTTGGCGGTGACTATGGTCAGGGCCAGAATCGCGGGCTGTTCTACGTTTACTGCAACGCTGCGTCGAGCACGGGCAGCAGCATCGGCTGTCGCCTCATGAAACTATCCTAATGGGGGTTGTCAGGGGGCGTAATCCCCCTGACGGTTGACGGTACGAATTTTAGCAGGAGGGCGCAAGCCCTCCTTTTCTATATCTACCCATTCGTTTGCTAACTTGCTAACCGCAAGTTGGATTTTTACTTTATTTCTTTTCCCTAAATTGGGGCTTTTTGCACAGCAGTCGATGATTTTTGATTTTGGCTCCCTGATAACTGGAACTTCAACTCTTCCAACCCTTGTCTGCACGTTGGCGGTAACTATGGTCAGAACCAGAATCACGGGCTGTTCTACGTGAACTACAACACTGCGTCGAACACGAACAGCAACATCGGCTGTCGCATCCTTGTGTGCCTAAGCGGGCAAATATCCTCAGGGAATTAGGGCGACTGCCCTTTTTCTATATATTGGTGCAAAAGGCCGCACACCCCATGGTGAAGATTAGCTGATAGGACACGGTTTAGTACACTCTTCGGAGCGCTGGAAACACCGTGAGGCTCAAGGAGGATAAATAATTCCTATTGAAACGAGTAAAAAATTTATACCCTCAACTAATTTCTGACGATAATCTCAAACGTGCATTACTTGAAGTCAACGCTACACATAGATGGCTCCCAAAACATAAACCAAACAAAACGGTTGCCTGGGTCGAATCCGATATGGAGCAAAGAGTTATAGAACTGAGGGAAATCATTGTAAATGAGATCGGAAGAGCACACGTCTGAACTCCAGTCACGGACCCATCTCGT
>CAQBGY010000295.1 GCA_948759685.1 uncultured Eubacterium sp. | reverse complement strand
CGGGTGCAAATAAGAGTAGCTATATAGATTCATTCTTAGACCGCTCTTTGAATGCCACTGAAATGGCAGTTGGAATCAATGCAGCCCTACATGGGGATGAGCATTACAAATGGTTTATTGACTAATTAATGAGAGGCATCTATTTATTTAGGTGTCCTTTCTTTTTAATAACTTTAAAATACTACAAAATGGAAGATGATGGAAAATTGATACTATGGGGAACATTGGTAGTTCTCCTACTGATAATAATTGGTATTATCAATCCTTTTTTGTTGATACTGATTTTATCCATCTTTATTTATATACAATCATAGTTACACTTTCTAATAGAAGTGAAAGTAATTTGACAATCAGACTATTATAAAATGATTCCCGAATTTACTTTCACTTTTATTGTTAAACCTACAAAATTGAAACAACATGAGTTTGAAGAACAGCTATACAACAAGTGACTGCCTGCAATGGGACAGTGCCACAAACTTGGTAAGAAAGTTATATAGGGATAAGAATTATAGAATAAGCCTGCTTGTTGGGTGTGGCATATTCTTTGGTTTACGCATTTCTGACCTGTTGCAACTTACTTGGGAAATGCTTCTGAATAAGGATGCAAAGTTTACCATCACTGAAAAGAAAACAAGCAAACGTAGGGAAGTGAGAATTAATAAGGAGTTTCAGAAGCACATTAAAGACTGTTATACAGCTTTGGATATTCAGAACTTGAATGAGTTTTGTTTTTTATCGGGAAAAGGAAAGAACAAGGTCTATTCTATCCAATGGATAAACATTGTACTTAAAGAGTTGAAAAACAAGTACAGTTTAAAGATAGACCATTTTTCCACTCATTCACTTAGAAAAACTTTTGGCAGGAAAGTGTTTGAATCCTCTGAAAATGCAGAATTGGCTTTGGTTAAGCTGATGGAACTGTTTAATCACAGTTCGGTAAGTATAACTAAAAGATACTTAGGACTTAGACAAGAAGAACTGTTAAACACTTATGACTGTTTGAATTTCTAATCAGTTGGGATGGGACAAAGTTTGAAATTTCTGTTGTTGTCATGCAATTTTCAGAAACAAAAAACTTTGTCCCGTTCCCTTATATACAGCAACTTTCAAAAACTGCAATGTAATAGAAACTGTAAATAATGGCTATATATAAATATGATAGGGCATAGTTTCAAGCGAAACAGATAGCGATAACGCAGTTAGTTCCACATTGATGCAAGCGTAAGAAAATTATCTTTTTAAAAAGGCATAATATGGCTTGTAGTTTATGGTATGTGCGATTTTTGGAAACTAATAGTTGGTATGATTACCTAATTACCTACTACAGATATGTTTTGGAACACTTAGAACTGCATTTATCAGTGTTTTATCTTTAGCTATTCAAAACCTTTCATTAACTTTGCAGCAATTTCAGAGGTCTTAATGTGTTAAGACACTGGAAGGACATATTAGTAAAAAGGGCGTTTAGCAAAGTTATCCTTCATTGGAATCTGGACAATTCTAACCGTATGGGTAATAAGCAGAAAACGTCCACGTCTGTGATATTTATATCCTATCTATAGGAATATCATATCATTAGGCGTGGACTTTGCTTATTATATACGGTGGGCAGTCCAGAGCCTCAATGAGATAATAAGTTAAAGTTTCCACGCCTTATTTTTATCCGCTTCTATCTGGAAACTGGGAAGCATGGATTTAAACAAGATGAAAGCCTACTTATTGGATATTCCGAATAAATACAACAGATTCAGTAAGAATCTGGATGTTAAGACTATTCTATGTAATAAGTCTTGGTTGATATTTAATGATTCTGGAGATAAGGAGTTATATATCTTTCAAGAAAACGGCTCTCTCATTACCTCTGTAAATGGTAGTGTTATAAATGCTACATGGCAATATATTTCTGCCAACAATTCCTTAGTAATTTCTTTCAAAGAACAATCTTATATGCTTCATCCATCATTCAAGGATGATGTTATATTTGCCTTACAACAAGACGGAACAGAAAGGTTTGTCTTTATGATAGAAGAAAATCAAAGCAACTTCTTTCATCCAAAATCACTAAAAGAACTTACCGCCTATTTTGAGAACAAAGAGCGTAGAAATATAGAAAAAAGGCAGCAAGAAAAAAGAATCTTGTTGAAACAACAAGAAACCAAACAAAAAGAAAGAAGAGAATTTCAGATAGACCAGAAAAGACGAAGAAAAGAGGAAGAACGAGAAGAGGAAATTTTGAAGAGTTGTAACTATTACTTAAAATTCGGCATAATTGCAGGGAGTATATTCGTGATATATACAGTTCTGTTTGTTATTTATTATCCTCCAACACATAACCTTAGAAGTTTTATAGATATGCTTTTTACATTCTGTTCTCCAATATTACTTTTTAGTATCATTGCTATGATAATTGATATTAGATTAAGAAACAGAATACTTAGACGCTATAAATAATATCCAGTGATTTAATCAACATAATTAATAACTTAAATATCAAACAGAAATGAAAACTTTTAGATTAATTGGAATGGCTTTATTAGCCGTAGTAATGAGCATGAATTTCACTTCTTGCAGTGATGATGATGAACCTAGTAAAAATGATGATGGTGTGATTACCAATCAAAAACAACTTGTTGAATTAAGAATGACAGACGAAGATGAGGTATCTATTACTGAATATTCCTACGATAGCAATGGTAAGCTAGTATCAGCTACAAACACAGAACAATACGATGGTAGTACACACACCAGTACTTATACAGTCACTTGGGGAGCAAACAAAATCATTGAAAGCAGAAATGGAGAGGCAATCACATATACATTAGAAAATGGATTGATAACACATACTTCTGATAGTGACGGAGGAGATTTGGATAATACAGACTTTACTTATAATGCAAACAATCAGCTAGTAAAATTGCAATATGACGAAGAGGACTATCTGTCTTACACATGGCAAGGTGAAAAATTAACTAAAATGGCATGGAGCTTTAGCGATGAAGATATTCACGAATTGTCTTATAGCGGAAAAACTTGTAAAGGCTATCTCCCGATAATGGTATGGAGTGTGGATGATTTACGTCCGTTATTGGAAGCACATCCCGAATTGGCAGGAATGAGATGCAACCAACTTCCAGACAAAATATATAGCAAAGAGGAAAATTATGAAACTACAGAGCAATATTCCTATACATTTGATAAAGACGGATACGTGGAAAGCTGTACTGAAGTATCTACTTACAAACGCCTAAATAATAATGAAACAAGAACGGAAACAACAATTTATACTTTCAAATGGGAATAATCTAGTGAAACTATAACTAATGCAAAAAGCCAACCTATCCATTTGAAGTATGCACTTCAAACAACGGATAAGTTGGCTTTTATTATATCTATTCTATTCAGTTGATTTCAAACATGGCATTTAACTTAATTTCTCTATCCTTATCCCATAAGGATTTAGTTATACGATACTTACCTTTTGTTATAGGATAATATTCAATAGGAAAACTAAAACAATAGTAGTAAGCAGCAAGAAAAGGCAATTCTGCAAAATAATTGGTATGTTTTTTCTTGTCAAGTATTATCCATTGGCTATTTTCCCATTTTTCCAAATTCCAAGCTGAATCATAGCCCAAAGAAAGATGTTTAGGATTTGATACAATAGCAAAAACTTCTTTAGTTTCTACAGTATAATGTCCTTTTATTATTTCCATCTGGATTTTTGATTTTAATGTGTCACTACAATATACAAGACTTGAACCGGATTCTTTGATAGTAAAACATTCAACTGAATTATTAACCGTTTGCTGTGTGCATCCTACAAATACAAAAATGCAAATGATAATATGTATAATATTAAATTTCATATATTCAAAATTTTATAATAAGCTATACTGCATATTCATTCTTCTATTGATTTAATAACACTATCTGTTTTTAAAACATTATCGTCATTAGGTAGTTTAAATATTACTGGAAATGCCATCTTAACTTTAACGGGTACTCCATTTAGTTTTCCAGCTTTCCATTTAGGCATAATTGAGACAATCCGTAATGCTTCTTTATCTAAAGAGGGTGATATGCTTTTTAGTATTTTAGGTTGTGTTATTGAACCGCTTTCATCTATAACAACTTGTATTACAACTTTTCCTTGTATTTTCTTTTCCAATGCTTCACTTGGATATTGCAGATTATCATAGATAAAATCTAACACTGCTTTATTCCCTTTGGGAAACTCTGGCGGTATATCTGTTGCTATTTGATAAATATCTGTTTTTTCCTCTTCTACTACTGGCGCATATTTAATAGTCGCTAGTGTTTCATAATTCACATGAATAGTTTCTGCAATTGGCTTTACTATTTGAATACTGTCAAAGTTTACCATTCCCTTTTTGGAAGATTTATTAGTGCAACCAATAACGAGGCAGCTAAATAATATAAAATGCAATATTCGGATTCTCATAAACATAAAGTCTTAAATAACACATTAACAATAACATTCTCAAATATAATGATAAATCATTATAAAAACTAGCGTAGAATATGAATTATAAAATTCTATCCCCAAAACCAGACAATTAAGACAATAAAAAAGCGATACTTGGCACAATACCAAATACCGCTTTTTCAGTTCTGAACACTTAATTATTAACATCATCTTTTAGACTTCACCGTAGGAGTAAGTCCGATAGTAGAGAAATAGTTCCGCATTATTTCTCTGTTACCAATAGGTTTCTTTATCAATTTTTTCATAGCTATAAATTTTTAAGTTTTACATATACAACAGTATTCTGAATTACAGAATAATCAAAATGAAAGCATACGATATATTTCGTAATATACTGTATTTCTTTATTTTAAGCAAGGTATAACTTTGAAAAGTCAAATAATGGTTGGTTTGGGAAGCCCCGAAATTCTTGCATCTCTTCAAAAACGCTTTGT
>CAQBGY010000294.1 GCA_948759685.1 uncultured Eubacterium sp. | reverse complement strand
ACTTTGTGTATGAATTAGTTGGCTGATTTTGTAATATTTAATGAATGTCCCTATTATATTTCCGTCAAATCCACTTGAATATTTTGCCCCCTTTTGCGAAAAGAACAATGAAGGCTGTAAAGATATCATATCATTAAACTGATACTCCATCCCCACTCCGATACGTGCTCCGGGTTTAAATTCGGAGTGATCTGAATTCTCACCAATATAACTACTAAGGTTAAGACCAGCCTTTACATTAAAAGACACCTGCGAAAATCCCATAGTACAGATTAACGCAAACAATACGGTTAAAATACTTTTTTTCATAATCATAAGTTTTGATTAAAGATTATTTATTTTATCATTGCTTCAACAATGACAATGCAAAGATATAACAATTATAAGTTCGTTGTCACCTCAAGCAGACTTTTGTTATGCACATTCTAAAGATTATATGGTTTATTTTTAAGAATCCAAAGTTTTTCATATAACTATAGAAATTATCTATAAGAAAAGAATATACTCCCCAACAGTTGTTTTTGGGGAACTTTATTATCGTCTATTCTCCTCTTCCTTATTGAATTTCTCTCTTTGTTCCTTCTTTTGTACGATATTGATAAAAGAAGAACTAATGATACCGGTCGGAATGGCTACCATTGCCACACCTACCAGACAAATAATACAACCCAATAATTTCCCCAAAAAGGTAATGGGATAAATGTCACCATATCCGACTGTAGCAAATGTAATAATGGCCCACCAGATTCCGTCACCGATATTTTTAAAGACTTCAGGTTGTGCATTCCTTTCAATATAATACATCAAAATGGCGGAAAAGCAAATTGTAATGAAACTAGCTGTGTAGGCTGTTTCAAGTTCTTCTCTGACAGAAGCAAGAGCCATACCGATAATTCGGAAAGATCGCGAGTGCCGTATTAACTTAAAAATAATGAAGATATAGGGTAAAATAATGACATGAACGACTTCCGTATCCCAGTATGCATAGGTAAGAACACAAGGCAGTACTGCCACGAAGTCAACAAAACCATAAAAAGAGAATGTATATTTCAGACGTGCCTTTGCTGTTTTCATACCGGGATAGAGTGCCGGTGCAGATACGATACGGGCTGTGTATTCAATAAGAAAAATAAAAGAAGATACATAAGTAATGCCGAATAACAGTACTTTGTATGTGGCCATTTCTTCAAATGAACTTGCAATGACGGCTATAATTGAAATCAGAATGAAGAAAAGAACAAAATATTGAACAAATTTTCTTCTCAATAACTGTTGAATCAAAATATATAATTTCATTTTGCAAAAAAAATTATTTATTCATGCTATCCGTGTGTTTTCCACACACGGATGCAATCACTTTGTTATTCAGACTCTTTTATTGGATGTTTTACTACAAACCTTCTCAATAATAAAAGTCGCTTTTTAGTTTTGTATTGCTAAAAACGATCCGCAATTATCTGACTAAAACACATAAGCAAGTGATAACTGCCAATATCTATTTTTGCTTTCGAATACATCACCATCAAAAATTTGATCTATGGCATCATGCTTATTGCCTCCTATATTATGCTTGGCAGACTGGGTTAATCCTATATTATAATAGCAACTTACCATTAAATGATTTACAATTTTCACTCCACCTCCCAAGTTCAATCCGACTTCAGTCGAACGCCATCCCATAGATGGAAGATCCTTATCTATAACATCCACAGCTATATGAGCAAGTTTGCGTCCCCAGTTGTCCTTGTCTACCAAAAAAGAAAAGGAAGGACCGACTCCCAAAAACAAATCAAAATTATTTGATATTCCCATTTCCCATTTCAGTTCTATAGGAATATCAATACTTTGTGTTTTAATGTCAGCGCTGCGTCTGTTAGAGGTATTTGTCAGTTTGATTCCACGCTCTACATACAGCAGAGAAAAGTCCAAAGCGATACCATGAAATCCTGTTTGATATTGCAACATAGGCCCTACTTGAAATCCTGTCAAACTCTCTTCCTTAAACTGGTCACGCATGCCACTAATATTTGCTTTGTTGCCAAGCACACCGGCTTTTACCCCAAAATGTAATCCCTGAGCCATACTATCAGTGATTCCCCAAAATACGAAAATCGTAAAAAAACAAATTAATTTTTTCATGATCATTTATTTAAGAAGTTGAATATGTTTCTATTATTTTGAAGATTGATGCACAGTAAGTTGTGGGAAAGGGAATCCGATTCCTTCTTTATTAAATGTCGTATAAACAATCTCATTAATATCATATAAAACATTCCAGTAATCAGCTGTTTTAACCCAAACACGGACAGTAATGTCAACGCTACTCGCACTTAATGAGCCTAAAACAATGATAGGAGCAGGAGTATCCAAAATACGTTTGTCCGCATAAATAATACGTTGCAATACGGTTCTGACCCTTTGTACATCCTCTCCATATTCTACTCCGAATACCCATTCAACACGGCGCATTTCCTGTTTGCTGTAATTAATCACAGCATTTCCACTGAGCATCCCGTTGGGAACGTATATCATCCGATTATCAAGAGTGGAAAGTATGGTATGGAAAATCTGTATCTCTTTTATTGTACCACTTACTCCAGGTCCATCTATATAATCGCCTACTTTAAACGGTTTAAAAACAAGTATAATCAAACCACCTGCGAAATTGGAAAGATTGCCGGAAAGTGCCATACCTACAGCCACACCGGCTGACGCCAAAAGTGCAGCAAAACTGGTCGTTTCCACTCCCAACTTGCTGATTATGGCAAAAGCAAGTACCATGTTCAATAAAATTTTTACTAAACTTTTCAAGAAAGTCTGTACACTGGTTTCTATCTTCCGTTTTTCAAGAACTTTGGCTATTAATACACTAATCTGCTTAATGATAAAACGACCGACTGAATATATCAGAATGGCGACAAATATATCCTTACCAGCGTCCATTCCAAAATCTACCAGTTTCTCCAGTGCTTGCTCAAGTTTACTGCCTGAGGCTGCATTCAATAATAATAAATTCATTTTTTTCGTTTAACAAATAAAAATTAATCAGCTTGTCACGATCATATTGCAAATATGCCAGCACATCCTGACAGTATAGTTTCGCAATGTTCCAATAAATCATCCAATATATTTTTACATTCCTAAATAGTCGGATATTTAAAGCCGCAAAGATATCATATATAATTGATAAAAACCAAACTTATCACTTAAAAGAGAGAACCTAAGCACCGTATTCTGTATCAAGCATACAACTCTAAGATAATATATTTAATTTTTTTCGGTAATATTTGCCGAAACATCGGTGAAGCACTATTATACTAGGTGAAAAATGCACGGCACAAGAACAATCTAGCACTCCATGCTGCATAACTAATCAAAAAGATCCAGTAAAAAAACATAAAACCAACTAGTTAATTCATACTTAAAGAGTATCAAACCAATCATTTTCTGTATTTTTAGGTACTTCTCTGTAAATAATACTCAATAATGAAAACAAGAAAAACATTCTAACAAAACATAACTAAAATACAAAATATTTCAGAGATTCACTCTACCTTAAACTTTACAGCATTCGACATTTAGAAAAAATATCGTAAGAGTTTTAATGAGAGTAAACTCGGAAATTCATTCCGTTGACAAAGCAACCCACTTCCATCAAAAGAACCATTACTTACATGCTGTACCACAGAAAGGCAACCAATATATCATACTATCTTCTGATCTTTCTTCTAAACTTTACCCTGTACTCTTTCATACGGTTAGTTGCTATATCATAACAAGATAATAAGCTGCTATTAGAGAAAACAATATTTTTTTAAGATGTTTGTAGACTCTGATAAAATTAATACCTTTGCGAAGTCAATTTATATATAAACAATGTCGAAATGTAAATTGAAATATTGCAGATAACAAAAAAAGGACAAAGAAATATGAGACTTATAAAAGTAACAGGTGGTTTGGGAAATCAAATGTTTATTTACGCTTTTTATTTGCGAATGAAAAAGTACTATCCCAAAGTGCGTATAGACCTTTCGGACATGATGCATTATAAAGTGCACTACGGATATGAAATGCATCGTGTGTTTAATCTGCCCCATACAGAATTTTGTATAAACCAACCTCTGAAAAAAGTTATCGAATTCCTTTTCTTCAAAAAAATATATGAACGGAAACAAGCTCCCAATAGTTTACGAGCTTTTGAAAAGAAATACTTTTGGCCTTTACTTTATTTTAAAGGATTTTATCAGTCGGAACGTTTCTTTGCAGATATTAAGGATGAAGTTAGGGAGTCTTTCACTTTTGACAAGAATAAAGCCAACAGTAGAAGTCTTAATATGCTTGAAATTTTGGACAAGGATGAAAACGCAGTATCTCTACATATTCGTCGTGGAGATTATTTGCAACCCAAGCATTGGGCTACTACCGGAAGTGTATGCCAGTTACCTTACTATCAAAACGCAATAGCGGAAATGAGCAGAAGAGTTGCCTCTCCATCTTACTATATTTTTTCAGATGACATTGCTTGGGTAAAGGAAAATCTTCCATTGCAGAATGCAGTATATATTGATTGGAATACGGATGAAGACAGTTGGCAAGATATGATGCTTATGAGTCATTGCAAACATCACATCATCTGCAACAGTACATTCAGCTGGTGGGGAGCATGGTTAAATCCCAATATGGACAAAACGGTAATTGTGCCTAGTCGTTGGTTCCAGCATTCCGAAGCTCCGGATATCTATCCTACGGGGTGGATAAAAGTACCAGTGAGTTAATCCACAATACACATGAATACGCACGTCTGGAAAGCTAAAAAATAATTGGCATTTCGGAAACCGCTGAGCCGAAATTTCGGCTCAGCGGAAATTGTAGCATCCATGTTCATTTTTGGTTTAGGGATATTCAGTAAATGTCTCTAAAAAATAAGATGGCATATGAAGATGATA
>CAQBGY010000293.1 GCA_948759685.1 uncultured Eubacterium sp. | reverse complement strand
TGTGCTGCATTCCGTGAAATACATATCACCTATTTCAACACCGATATTTCTTGCACTTCTGTCATCAAGGTCTGCACTGTTTAAGTGAACCTGATAACCGTTTGTAGTTTTGTTGTGCTCCGATAATGCCTTTAAAAGTTCTGATACTTCAATTGTCATAATAGTTGTTCCTCCATTTTCTTTGTTTAATTTGTGAATATCTATGTATTAATATCAGACAAAAAATATCGCTGTATATTGTATACTTCTACTTTACTTATCCTGTTTTTCTGTTTCATCTCTGACCATGCTGATTTTAATATCACCACGGATAAAAGAGATAACTACAAATATTGTGCAAATGATCATGAATACAATGCCTAATGTTGTACCGAAAGTTAGAATGAATCTGAATATAGGTTGTAATGCTGCTAACATTTAAATCACCTCTTTTCGTATTTTTGTATGGGTGAGACGGAATATCCCACCCATCTTATTTCTATTGATAGCTACATGTTCTAAAATTACAAAAATAGCAAATCTCTATTACTGTTTTTCTTCTCAGATTTCGGTTTCTCTCCATTATTCCACCGTGGAATACAAACTACATTCAAGTAATCAGCTAACAATTTTATATCTGATTCCTTTAGCGCATCCACACCGCTTTTGAATCGTGACAGTTCACTTTCACTGATTCCAGCATTGACGGCGATTGATTTTAGCATCAGTCCACGATTCATGATATCAACCAGTTTTGTCCTCACTGAGTCACTATCATAGGATATAATTGTGTTATTATCCGTCTGATAAGTTGAAATGTCTGGTTCCCTCTCTTTCACAAGCTTTTTCCCCTTTTCTAACAGAAAAAAAGTATCTGCATTAACCACCTTGCAGCCTTTTCCAACATATTTTTGTTCGCATAAGTTCATCATTTTGTTATATGTTGTAGTTCTCGTATTCTTTGTAATCTGCATAATTTCCTGTAATGTTGCACTCTCCAACTTGGAAATATACATATTATTCTTTAGGAAACCTAATATTTCATAATCTGACCTTGTTAATTCTTTCATTAATTGCCTCCATTTTTTTCTAGTAGGTAGCTTTTCACCACCCACCTATAATCAATCTCCTTGAAATGCCCTGTGTATGCTATAGGTATTATCATTGTATTGCTCTGACATTTCCTTGACATATACTTGTTATTTCTTCATTAGACTACGTAATGCATCTAACTTTGAAGATTGTTTCGTTATTGTTGCTGCCTTTGGTGGCTCTTTTTCCTCAAAATTTAAATCTGATAATTTTTCTGCACTCTTCCTATTTCGACTCCGTTCATTAAATGCCTGTTGTGCCAGTTCTCCCAACTGTTTAATATGTGTTACTGGATAATCAAGCCCATTCACGCAAATTAATGTGGAATTGCCGTTATTATATCCTTCAAAGATATTGAAAGGCTTTCCAAATTCAGCTATAACATTGTCAATCGTTATATCAGAATCATCAGCTCCACTATGAACAATTGCAATATCTCCACAAATTTTGTTGTTTTCTATAGGCGCAAAAATACCATTCTTTGTCAATCGTTCCAACATGAATGTTCTGTCATGTTCTTTACCAAACAACCCTAAAACTGTTGCACCTGATTGACGTAACATTTCAATTTTTTCTGATTCATCGAAGTTATTCAGCTTTCCATATGAATCATTGGTGAGAAAGCTGTCCAGTATCTTTGCAAAGTTACCATTGATACGGTCATAATCTTTGGTACTATTGTTATTAATGAAAAATGTCGCCCCTAACATTTCTTTCATTTCCTGTATATCAATCATAGCCTTATATGCACTATGCTTTTTACCTATTGGCTCATTAAAAGCCGGAAGAGTAGGTACAGGACATACAATCTTTTCCGGTCTGCCCTCTTCGTCTTTTACTTCTGTCAATAATTCCTCGCTATATGGTGCTGTACCCGATCCTGTTGAACCAGCTGTAGAATGGAGCACAAAAATAATCTTTTCTTTCACATTCTGCAAAGCTTCTACAAAATCACCATTTTCTGCAAGACACTTTAAAGCCCTTTCCCGATGTCCGCCAAATCCATCAAAATTTCTCAGTCGATAAATATTAGGAACATCACCTAAAATTTTCAAATCCTGTTCACTGCCATTGGCAAACATGGCTTTATATCCCATTTCGTAGAACACCTTTGCCTGTTTGCATCCGCAATTCCCTAATCCCAAAAACAATACATCATTCTTTAAGCTCATACTTCTTTTCCTCCTTCAACTGTTCTTAAGCCTTTCTCAAGCAGATAATAGGTATCGCTGTGATTATCAATAATTCCTTTGCTTATGTATCCTTCCTTGACCAGTTTTTGCAATTTCTTATATACGGTCATTCTTGCACCTAAAGCGCCATTGTTTAATTCCAACATTTCTGCAATGGTTATTGCATGGTAATAATCTTTAAAATTACCCTTATACAAAGTTCCTAAGATTAAATAATCCAGCCGATTCAATTCATATATCTGTGTCACGTATCCATTTCCTTTTCTACGTTTCATTTCATACACATATATCACCCCTTTCTTTGGTCTACTCCCTGTATGTTCATGATATTGCAGATACATAATATTAGGTTGTATCTGACATTTCCGTAAAAAACTAAAAATATATAGGCTTTCCAGCCTCACATTTCACGACGTATCAAATCTTTCTTTCACCTTCCCTGTTTCCCTCCTCTTATAATGAGAAATTGCACTACTATATTTCTTCTTTCCTTTCATCATTCGCATATTAATCACCTCAATAATTTACTTCCCCATTTGTGGAGAAACTTTTTTGTAATAACCTCTTCTAATTACTTCTCCATTCAGATACGAAATATTTTAAATATCTTTCATCACAAATGTAGAAGTATATTAGTTTAAGTATTTTTTATCTCTCCTTTAGGGCGCATTTAATAAAGCCTTATATTTTGCAAAAATTTATAAGGTTTAATAACTACTTCTATAAAACTTTGTTTTTTACGCATACATTTTCAGTATGGAAAAATTTACACAAATGAAAATATTGCAGAAACGCACGATTAAACCTTGAAATTACTTCATGGATATGTAATAATGATTTAAGCGCATTTTTGCGTGTATTGTGTGTAAAGACCTGTCCGATGGTGCGCCAACACCGATTGAGGATAGGTCTTTTTATTTCGTTTTGTGTCATCTTGAAGATAAGTATAGAACATGTGATTGTATTTGTCAATATTATTTACGTATGTTTGTTCGGAATATTCGTTTGTATTTTATGGTAATTATGGAAAGAATAAACTGCAATGATAATTTTTTACATGGATTAATTGTTTTGATAATGCAAAAACTATTATAGAATTATATTTGAAAAGGAAACGCGATGTTAAAATTAAATATCAAAGAAAAACTAAAAGAAAAAAATCTCAATAGGAACCAGTTTTCAAAACTAATGAAAATCACTTATCCAGCTGCATGTGCATTATATGAGGGTGCTACCAGTAAGATATCATTCGATATACTTGAAAATATTTGTTTAATTCTTGAGTGCACTCCAAATGACATTTTAATATCCGATAATCCAAAATTACAACAATGGTTACGTAGTGATACCCCTAAAGCCAATTAATGTGTCTAATTTGCCTTAGAGGTATCATATTATTTTATATTCAGGATTTTACCCATATCTAACAATTCTTTCATTGAATCAGTGAGATTGCGTTCTATTCGTAATGCACGTTTTAAATTTGTGGTAGACATATTTAATTCTTTTGCAATTTCATCTAAAGTAGAAAGTCCATTATGGTCTTTCTTCTTTCTTCCATTGCCAATTTCTCCATGTTTATATCCTTTTAATTCAACATAAGTAGCTAACGCCTTCCGATCTTTAACTGGATCATTCTTTCGCCGACCAAAGTTATTTGATATCAAGGCACGAAGTTTTGAATGTCCGGGAGTTGATATTCGGACAATGAAATCATAGTTTTAAGTACTATTTTTGATACTGTAAAATCTCAAACTATATCTTTAAATTATAATTAATTTTTAGTATAATATGTAAAAATATGTAAAAGGGGAGATTATCTTATGAAAGATGTTTTCATTAGTATTTGCAGTGGTTTAGTTGGTGTTTTGCTAACAATAGGATATCAACATTTCTTTGGTCAGCCCCAATCATTTACCTTTATTAATAATGGTGAAGAAATGATTGTTACTGAATCTGACTATACAAAACTTATTGAACAAAATAAAACCTTACAGAACGAGAATCGTACATATATTTCTGATTTAGAAGATGCTAATAAAAAAATAACTGAATTACAAAATGAAAATAATAGTGAACTCGTACAATTAAAACAGCAATATAATAATGAAATAAATAGTAAATATGATGTAGATTTTCAGAATATAAATTTAATTATTAATGGAATAGATACAAAATATAATAATAAAGTTGCAATCATAAATGACGAAACATTCTATTCAATGGGATTTCTTCAATATTTAGTTGACAATGAAAATATTTCTGAAAACAATAAAAAATTGTTCATTGGAGATATTCAATCAGAGGAACAAATGCCTATATCTTTATTTGATTTTGGCGATCCATTCACAGCAGGAAAACTAATAAGAACTACTGATGACAAGGATTTTTTTAATGAAATTGAAGATGGTCAACCTGAATTCCAAGTTGTAGTTGGAACTTTATACTATGATGACATACGAAATGTAACAGAATATTATATAGCTGGTAAGTATACTAAATTTACGTTTAAAACTGCATATTCTATAAACGCCGATCAATCTCGTGATTATGAAATTATTATATTAGGAGATGATAAACAATTAAAATCTGTAACTATAGATAGAAAATCTCATGTACAAAACATAGAAGTGGACGTTACTGGTATTAATTGAGAGTATGAAAAAAATTCTGTAAAAACTGAATCGAAAGTATTCTGAAAAGG
>CAQBGY010000292.1:4449-4986 GCA_948759685.1 uncultured Eubacterium sp. | reverse complement strand
CACTCTGTTTTTCCCAATGAACCATTTTCATGTTCTGCTGCATATTTATCATCTGGATGAACCTGAATACTTAAATCATCCTCTGCACCTAAAATCTTTACTAAAAGAGGAAAAACCTGTCCCTTTATGTTGCCAAATAACTCTCTATGATTCTCAAAACACCAGGATAATGTCTTTCCCTTATGTGCACCATTTATTATTTTGCAATCCCCATTTTTATGCGCACTGATTCCCCAGCACTCACCAGCCTTATCTCCTGCATTTTCATATCCAAATTTTTTTAAGAGTTTTCCTCCCCATATTGCATCTTTAAAAACAGGTTCTAACATTAATACTTCCATATCTGCCTCCTAATTTTTTGAAAGATTAATACTCTATTCTCTAAATACTTTTTCATTATTTTTCCGTACAAAAATTTTAATTATTGTAACATATTTAAAGAAAATATCATACATTTACTTTTTGCTTTATATTTTATAATAGAATTCTTTTGTTGATTTTTGAAATAAAAGCAAAACGATTCATTGGAAATCTCCA
>CAQBGY010000292.1:0-4439 GCA_948759685.1 uncultured Eubacterium sp. | reverse complement strand
AGACGTGTGCTCTTCCGATCTTTTACTTTTTGCTTTATATTTTATATTAATAACCTTTTGGAGATTTCCAATGAATCGTTTTGCTTTTATTTCAAAAATCAACAAAAGAATTTTATTATTAATTTCTTTTCTGGTTATTTTTGCTTTCTCTGTTTTAGCACTTGTTTTATCATCTTCTAATAAACCTGCAACAAGAAATTACACAAATAACACACAATATAGCTTTGACCAATATTCCAACGAATTGTTTTCATCACAACTTTCCGGAGACTGGTTAAGCCTGCATTTTTATTTAGAACATCCTGAAGAATGGGATCTGGATACATCCACTCCTACTCTCGGCGAATATAACTATCAGTCTATGCAGGAAAGTCAGAATTATTACATAAACCAAATCAATTATTTAAAGTCATTGAATTATAAAGAACTTTATCCTAGTCAGCAATTAACATATGATACACTTATGAGTTCTTTTTCCTCACAACTGGATTTTGGTGACCTGTGTCTCTGCTCACAGACATTAAGCCCAACAACCGGACTGCAGGCACAACTTCCAATATTATTATCTGAATACGCTTTTAACACACAAAAAGATATAGAAAATTATCTAATTCTTTTATCTCAACTAAAGGGCTATTTTGAAAAGATTTGTAATTTTCAAATATTAAAAGCCCAAAACAACAGTTTTATCAGTACATTTTGTTGTGACAAAATTATTAATCAATGTTCCGACTTTATTGCCGAAAAGAATATAAAGAATAATCTTCTTTATTCCTCTTTTGAAAGCCGAATTTCTTCTACAGACTTTTTATCCGGCAGCGAAAAAGACGAATACATTAATAAGAACGCTGCCTTATTGGAGAGCAGTGTTATTCCTGCTTACCAGCTAATTATTTCCACATTATCAGACCTGAAACTAAAAGGATTCTGCAAAAATGAAGAAGGTCTTTGTAAATTGGAGAATGGAAAAGCCTACTACGAATATCTTGTACGCTCATATACAGGAAGTTCCAAAAATGTTCTGGAACAAAAAGCAATGATACAGAACCAGTTGGCTAAAGATATGCGGACAATGTATTCTTTACTGAATGTCTCTCCGGAAATAGAAGAAAAACTGTCATCCATAAAAGAAAACAAAGACAAACCGGAAGACATACTAAACCGGTTGAGTAAAAAAGCCGCAAAAGATTTCCCTGTGGAAGAAAACTATCCATTTCATGTAAAGTATGTTGATAAAAGTCTGGAAAAACATTTAAGTCCGGCATTCTACATGTCCCCTCCTATCGACAGTGACAGTAAGAATATGATTTACATTAATAATGCCTCTCCAAATTCAAGCCAGAGTCTTTTTACAACACTCGCACATGAAGGCATCCCCGGACATATGTTCCAGTCAAACTTTTTTGCTGACACAGATCCTTTACCTATCCGCCATCTATTAAACTTTGGTGGTTATTCTGAAGGATGGGCAACATATACAGAACTCTTATCATATCACTATGAATATGACGATAACCAGCTGGCAAACGCCCAAGCCTGCAATTCTTCATACTCTTTAGCATTATACTCTTTGTGCGATATCGGAGTAAACTTTGAAGGCTGGAGCAGAAAAGACACAATTAAATTTTTATCACACTACAGCATAGAAGATGAAAATGTATGCAATTCTATTTACGAAGCTGTTATTGAGGAACCTGCCAATTATCTCCAATACTATGTTGGGTATCTGGAAATTGTAGAATTAAAAAACAAAGTTATGGAGAAATATGGTTCTCACTTTAATCTAAAAAGATTTCACACTGCATTTTTGGCCATGGGACCTACATCTTTCGACGTAGCAGAAAAGTGGATCTGTTTCTTCTATGAACAATATAAATAGCGGAATACCTTAAAGGTATTCCGCCTTTAAAATATCACAATTCATATTCTAATCTAACTGAAACACCTTCCCCAAATCCTGTACATCTTTTTTGGTTGCTAATCCTTCATGAAATGCACTGGCACTTCCTGTAAGAAGTCCTCTTCTAAACGCTTCTTTATAGTCTCCTGTTTCTAAATATCCTGCAATAAATCCTGCTACCATAGAATCACCGGCACCCACAGAGTTTTTAACTTGTCCATCTGGAGACGGACTCATATAAACCTGTCCATCTTCTGCAACAAGCACAGCACCTTCTCCCGCCATAGAGACAAGCACATTCCTTGCCCCCTGCTGCTGCATTTTCTTTGCATAAGGCACTACCTCTTCCCTTGTTTTTAACTCTACACCATAAATCTCACCCAATTCATAATTATTTGGTTTTACAAAAAATGGCTTATATGTTAATACATTTACCAACAGATTCTTTGTAGCATCCACAGCAATTTTAATTTCTTTATTTTGAAGATAATTCATAATATCACTATACATATTCTCCGGCAAAACACTTGGAATACTTCCTGCAAGCACTAAAACATCTCCATCCTGTAATTTATCCAGCTTGCTATAAAGCCTGTCAATATCTTCGTTCTTAATTACCGGACCCATACCATTAATTTCGCTCTCCTGTTTTGAACGAACCTTAATATTTATTCTGCTGATTCCCTGTTTCACTTTTATAAAATCAGCATTCACTCCATTCTTCTCTAACATTTCCTGAATATGCTCTCCGGTAAACCCTGCCAAAAAACCTAGTGCCGTATTTTGAAATCCCAGATTACTAAGGACCATAGATACATTAATCCCCTTTCCTCCGGGAAACATCAACTCTTTCGATGTTCTATTAACCCTCCCCTGTTGAAAGTCCTCCACGGTAACAATATAATCAATTGAGGGGTTAAAGGTAACTGTGTATATCATCCTGCCTCCTAACGTCTTTTTATAATCATTTATTTATATAGTTTCTTTAAATCTTAATCTCTATTCAAAATATAAAATAATTATATTAAATTTGCAAGTATTACACTGGTTACTGTGCCTGCAATTGTCGCCAAAATTGCACCAGGAAGTGTCCATCGTGTTCTCGTTACCTTTGCTGTCAGATAATAAACAGACATTGTATAAAACACCGTCTCTGTACAACTCAACATTAAAGATGTAACTTTTCCTAAGTATGAATCCGGACCGTAAGACTTAAAAATATCTAATACCATACCTGTCGCTGCTGAAGATGAAAAAATCTTAACAATCGTTACCGGCATTAACTCTCCCGGAAACCCTATCTGGTCTGTTACCTTCCCAACCTGCTGTCCTAGAAATTCCATAAATCCTGATTCCCTGAGTACCCCCACTGCTACCATTAATCCAATTAATGTAGGCATCACCTTTATAACAGTCTTTAATCCCCCTGTTGCACCTTCAACGAAATCATCATATACATTTCTTTTTTTTGCAACACCGTATATTACAATAAACAACATAATTCCCGGTATAATAAAAGACGATATTGTCACAAATACTGACATACTTTCCCCCTGATATTTGGATAAATAGTGCCTGCACTAAAAAAATACAAACACAACCGCTATTACAAATATATGGTGAAAAAAAAAAACCTATGACTTTACACAGGTTCTTTTCTCTCTATTTTTTAGGTTTATATCTATTATACTCCGCTCTTTCTTCGTAGTTATTTACCAACTTACTTTCAATTGGATTATCTGTACCGCTCGCTTCCTTTCTCATAAACACCGGTTTTAGAATAATTGGTGTTAATATCGTAGTGACAATTACGACAATAATTACCGGTGCGACAATCTCTGAACTCATCAGCCCCGCCTCTATGCCTTTATTGGCTACGATTAATGCAACTTCTCCACGCGATACCATTCCTACACCGATTCTGAAACATTGGTAATTTTTATATCCACATGCCTTTGCCCCCAGTCCACAGCCAACCACTTTTGTTAAAATCGCAACGATTGTCAAAACCACTGCATAAATTACTACCAAAAGTCCCATATGCATGACTGCCTCTCCATCTACTTTCAAACCAATGCTTGCAAAAAATATCGGACTTAAAAGCATATAAGCAATTACATCAAATTTTGATGCCACAAACTGATCTTTCTGTGTCATGGAAATAATGACACCTGCAAAAAAAGCTCCTGTGATATCTGCCACACCAAAGAGGCTTTCCGCTGCAAAAGCCATAATCAGACAAATAACAAATGCCATAATCGCATGTCTGTGTTTTCCTTTTCCGTCATGCTCACACCACGTCTTATATAATTTGTATATAACAAATCCAAAAACGCCGACAAAGACAAAAAACAATAATATCTTTAATAGCACCATTCCAAGAGGCGTTGTCTCTGCCCCCTCTTTCGGACTTCCACCTAAACTAATTACAATCGTTAATGCTACGATGCCAAGAATATCATCAATAATTGCCGCTCCCAGTATCGCATTACCAGATGCAGTCTTTAATTTTCCCATCTCCTGCAAGGTTTCAGATCGG
>CAQBGY010000291.1 GCA_948759685.1 uncultured Eubacterium sp. | reverse complement strand
GGATTATCGTCTGCGCCCTTCTTTAACTCATCATACATGCGGATATACATATCCATCTGTCCTACATCCTGATGCGTAATCTTGCCCATTTTTAAATCAATCAGGACAAAACACTTCAAAATGTAATTGTAGAATACAAGGTCTATAAAATAATCCTCTTTCTCCGTCTTGATATGCTGCTGGCGGGCTACAAAGGCATATCCCTTTCCCATTTCCATCAGAAATTTCTGAATATTGGAAATAATGCTGGTTTCCAGCTCTGTTTCCGTGAAATCCGTATTGGACGATAACCCGAGAAATTCCGCTATGACAGGATTTCTGATAAACTCTAACTTGTCATTCTGGAAATCGGAAGTCTTTTCAAGCATTTCCTGTTTCACCAGTTCTTTATGCTGCGACTGCAAGATACGGTAGTAATATTGCGTGTTGATATTACGCTGTAATGTGCGCACACTCCATGTCTGTTCGTATGCCTCTTTCTCATACCAATTACGTGCAGCGGAATCTGCCACCTGTAATAATGCACGATAATGCGACCACGAAAGCCGTATATGAGATTGTCGACACGCTGTGTCGACAATCTGGGGAAATTCTTTGTAAAAGCGCAGACAATGATAAAGATTACTGCGGTCATAACCTTTTCCGTACTGTGCCGTCAGCTCTTTGGACAACTTTTTTATGATGTTTGCCCCGTACTCAGCACGGTCTGAACCATCAATTTCTTTCTCCGCAATCCGATATCCAATCAGCCAGTTTCTTTGTGACAAGATTGTGTCTACTGCATGGTAGGCTTGCCGCCTGGAAGTTTCTATGATGTTTTGTATATCTGATAGTATGTTTTCTGATTTTTGATAGATGCTCATAATATCAGTATTTTCAGATTTTATAGGTTCATTCATAAAATTCCTCTACTCTGTTTTCCCTTCCCCTGTATGATAGTTATTCAAAAATCATACATTTGTCTCAAATATATCTATAGGACTGCGGAGCACAAGATACCCCAATGTCTTCTAATGTAAGTGGATTTTCATATATAACAATATTTTTTAAGTGATAAGCTACTGCCTTTTTCTTTCCCTTATAATATTTTCTGAAAAAAGCATATGTAATACCCGAATGTTTCTTGGTTTGCCGCCAAACATTTAATATATCATCCTCAATAATATCCGCTATTTCCGCCTCAGCTACTACTTGTTGCTGAGGTGCCGTTGCATATATAATAATTTTATCAACATCATTCCTACAGCGAAATTTTCGGTATTCATATAATTTTTTGCCTTGCAAAATACTTGCTACATATTCTGGATTAATGGATAATAACATTCGACACATTAACGTTTCCCTCCATCAGCACTTTTTTAAATTGGTTTTCTGTCAGATGAACATCCGTTGGATATTGATTATGACTTGCCCAACACCCATGCCTATCAAGCCAATCCATATTTACATTATTTCCTGCGCCAAAATAACCATAATAAAGCATTTCCACCACTGTTACATTTCTATATTCATAGTACTGCTTTTGCAACTCACTTTCCTGAAACACTGACTTATTTCCAATACGCTGTTTTAACTCATTAAAGCTCATCAAATATTGGTTATTAATTTTAGCCTGAATAACATCTGTGACTATACAGTATGAGGTAATGCAAGAACGGTATCGCTTTCCCGTACCCTGAGTATAACGACGATAAACCAAAACAGGCTCTCCTACTTTATGATTTATTTTCGGTGCTTGCCCCACATATATTTTACTAAGCCCATTACAGACACTACAACCAATTTCTGATTGTAATGATGTGGTATTAGCAAGTTCTGAATACGCAAACATTGTGTCATGATAATAGTCATCAATGATAATATATCCTGCATAATCAAAACCATCTTTTATAAATGGAAAAGCTTTATATGGATCACTGAAATCAATCCTATTACGACTCTTCACATAAACATTCTCACCGTTCAAATTTACACCACATTTTTTAAAGCCAAATCTCTCAAACTGCGAAATTAATGTAGTGTGTTTATCAAAAACTGTCACATAGACTTCCGCACACTTTAATTGTACCCATTTCCATAAAAGCAGCCCAATTGCGCCCTCTCCAATGCGTTGCCTGCGATATCTTTCAGAAATCCGAAATGTGCTAATTTTCAGTCTTTCCATTTTAGGCATAACTGCATCCTGTAATTGAATTTCCTCTTCCTCAATTTTTAATGCAACAAATGCTCCTACCCCTATTTCATCCTCAAAAACGAGTGCTGTAGCTCCAATCTCTGCTTTTTTCATAAACCACTCAATAAATCCCGTACTGTTTTCCGTACCGGGATAATCTGCTTTCAATGAATCAAAAAATTCGTCAGAAAGATTAATATCTGCAAATTTCTTTAACGAAAACTTTCCTGCCATATCAAAATCCTCCTCTTATTTTTATAAGTTCCACTATCCGTTCCAAGTCTGATACTCCATTTGATATCTCCAAAGGAATGTTAAGCTGTTTCGCAATTTCTGCCGCATATACTTTTTCCGCTTCTTGAAAGTCAGCAATCGCACATTCATCCTGTTGAATTCCATCTCTTTGAAATCTTCGTTCTGCAATTATCTTTGGATCTTCCAACAATAAAATCATTATATCGGGTTTTAAAGAAAAGTAAGTTTCCATTGGAATTTTTGTAATTGCGCCTTCCACATCCAATAAACAAAAATGACCATCTAAAATAAATTCTTCACCTGCCATACGTAATTCATTTATTACATCTAATAAAAGTATTTGGTTATCATTAATATCTGCAACATGTTTATCTGCTAAAAAATCCTTTTTTCTTCTTTCTGCAATTAATTGACTAGACGAATAATTTTTTATTCCCAACCGCTCTTTTACAATGTTACAAAAATAAGTTTTACCTACTGCATGAACTCCACTAACAAAAATCATAAAAGCGCCCTCTCCAAACATATATTCTAATGCTAGCATACCATATTTTCTTTAATATTCCAAGCCTTATTTAATATATAATTTGTTATTGTAGCAACTCTTCTTTCTTCCCCGTAACCGCTTCATAAATAAGCGATTTCTTATATGCAGTTATCTTATCAATTATTTTTTGCTTTGATTTAATTGTATCATCAATAGCACTACACTTCTCATCAAGAAACTCCGCTATTTTCCTCTGTTCTTCCATAGGAGGAATTAATACGGGCATACTTTTTAATAAATCCTGTCCCAAACTTGCACGCGTAACAAGATTCATTTCCTTCACAAGATATGCGCGATGATGACTACTTCTAAAATAATATTTACTATATCCGGTATATAACGTGTCATCAAAAGGTCTAACACGAATAACAAAGCCCGCAAAAGTAGCATTGGGTATTGTTTCCTCACAAACACAAGAAAATCCAACCTCTTCTATTGTCTCCGATGTTCTTGTAAAGAAAATATCTCCCTTTTCAACAGAATAGTCCTTCCGTTCATTATCCGTAGTATCAATTAATCCATCAACGTGTATTGGTAATGTATAATTTCTATATACATCTCCATAACTTACAAACGGATAACCATGTCCGAAAAACTCTCCACCTTTACTAATTCCGTTCTGCGGTACTCCAATATTTCTTAAACGGCATACCTTCCATGCAGATGGTATTTCTCCAATAAATTCAATTCCACTACCTTTCAACTCTACATCATGCTTTAATCCCTTTGTAACTGTTTCGGTAATTATAGATTGCTTATACACTTTTAACTTAGCAATCAGCTCTCGTTGTTTGTCAATTATAGTATCTATTCGACTGCATTTATCATCAAGATAATTACCTATATTTCTTTGAACTTCTTTCAATGGAATTGGAATAGAAAAATTATTGAAAACATTGAGTGTAACATGTTGCATTACTATTCCATGCTTGTTATCATGATTCATATTTTCCATAGCAACCTTAATAAGCCAAAAAAAGAAATTTTTAACAATTATGTCGCAATTAGGTATTGCCTTAAATATATGCTGATTAAGCCATCCTTCCTCTCTTTTCCACATAAATACATCTAAAGTTGCCGCCCATGAAACCAAAATATCGCCATTTTTTATCAGATATTTATCTGGTAATATTTCATCGCAAAAATTGGGCAAAGAATTACTTCCTGTCAAATCTTGAATTCTTATAATAGGTTTGCCTTGTGATGACCAGTCATCTGGTTTAAAGGCATAACCATTTATGTATTGACCAATATATTTAATTCTAGTAATACTCCAATCAGCCGGTATCTCCCCAATCCATTCCACCCCGCTATCTTTCATTTCCCTCATATCCCAAAAACCTCCTGCAAGCTGCCTTCCAGCTCCTTTTCCAGCTCCAGTATCTCCGCCATAATCTCAGCGGAAGGCTGCGGCGCCTGATATTTATAAAAATACCTTGTAAATGGTATCTCATACCCCACTTTGGATTTCTTTTCATCAATCCATGCGTCTGGAGCAAACGGTAACACCTCACGTTTAAAATAATCCTGTATATTCTCTGTCAATGGCACATTTTCCGTATCGCGCAGTGAAGTATCCGGCTGCTTCTTTCCATTTTTTAATATCAACTCACCATGTTCATCACGCAGTGGTCTTTCCACGGTAATCTTTGTGTATCCAAAATCATCATTATTGAAAATCTTACTAATCCCTGTTTCTCGAAAATCGCCATAAATCTGTGTAATTTCCGCAATTGCACTTTCAGGAATATCATTTCTTTTATTTCCAAGTGCTTTTCTGCGCTTTTCATACAATCCGTTCGCATTGATAAGCTGCACTTTGCCTTCCCGCCTTGTGCCCGCCTTTTTATTGGATAATACCCATATGTAAGTAGCAATTCCCGTATTATAGAAAATATCGTTTGGCAAGGCAATAATCGCCTCAAGCAAATCGCTTTCAAGAATGTATTTTCTGATATCGGAAGGTCCACTGCCCGCATCGCCTGTAAAAAGCGGAGAGCCATTGTGAATAATCG
>CAQBGY010000290.1 GCA_948759685.1 uncultured Eubacterium sp. | reverse complement strand
GAAATTGATGTTAAGATTGCCGCCCACAAGGATGCAATCAAAAAGCTGGAGCAGCGCAAGGCCGAAGTGCTTGCACCGAAAAAACCCCGCATGACTAAAGCACAAAAGATGAAGCTGGTAATCGACAAGGCTAAAGAGGCTGGTATGTCCCCGGAAGAGATTGCAGAAAAACTCGGTGTAACATTTGAATGATATTTCAAATATAAGTGGGGCGTGTGTAATACACGTCCTGCTTTTATATCTGCGAGAATAATCGCATATTTGACAGATAGTGAGATAATTTTCTCATAAGAAAAGTGGGTACAGCTACTTGAGCCATACCCACAAATCATTTTGACCGCTTCTTTAACAACTCCACCATATTACATACAACCGCTGCTTCTTCATCAGATAGTTGCGATATATCAATAAAGCGTTTATCTTCCCGACAGAGCAGATAATCAACAGTTACACCGAACAAATCAGCAATCCTAACCATAACATCAAATGATGGTAGCCGAATATCTGTCTCATATGAAGATACCATTGACGCAGTAACACCAATCCGCCTTGCTACTTGCGCTTGTGTTAAATGCTTATCTGTGCGAAGTTGTTTCAATCTCACCGAAAAATCAACCATTAACCGTACCACCTCTTTCTAATAGTGTATACGGTGTTTATTTTCTTATAGAAATATTTATTATATGTAGTAGTTGATTTTAGGCTGTGGAAGATATATAATGTTGCTATCTTGCCTGATTAGCAAGCATACAACAAAACAAAGATTTACTGATTTGGAGGTAAAACCATGCGGAAAAAACTATTATCTGCCTGTCTGTCACTTATTTTGATGCTATCCCTTGCACCTACTTTTGCCCATGCTGCAAACGATGAAGCAACTGCCGCCGCCAATGCCTTACATGAATTGGGCCTTTTCAATGGCACTGGCAAAGATGAAGAAGGCAACCCAATCTTTGACTTAGGCAGAACACCAACACGATTTGAAAGTGTGACAATGCTTGTTCGGCTACTTGGCAAAGCGAGTGAAGCAGAATCCAACACATACAATACGCCCTTTACTGATGTTGTAGCATGGGCAAGCCCCTATGTGGGTTACGCCTATGTGAACAAGCTGACCAGTGGCACATCAGGCACTACATTTGGTGGGACTGGAAATATCACTGCATCACAATATATAACCTTTATTCTTCGTGCCTTGGGGTATCAAAGCGGCACCGATTTTCAATGGGATAAGGCGTGGGAACTGTCTGACCAACTCGGCATTACCAATGGACAATATAACGAAAACACAACGAATTTCACTCGTGGCGATGTTGTGATTATTTCTTATCGTGCGTTAAGTTGCAAAATCAAAAATTCAAATCAAACACTTGTAAGAAAGCTTTATGATGAAAGTGCTTTGACTTTTCTTAGTATTAGAAATGTTGGGTTAGGTTTGGCTTCAGGACTGGAAAATATTGATACACCCAGCAGCCTTAGATTAGACACAGAAAACGGCACTCATTTTCTTGTATGGAATGCTCCTGCACAAAATGTTTCTTTGTATCATGTGATGGTTTCAGAAAAAATTGATGGAGATTATGAAATTTATTTACCGCAAGATGGTGATAGGGCATATGCTCCATTGAATAATTCTGGTTTGTTTGAAATGAAAGCTGGAACTACATATTATTTTAAAGTTAGCGCATATTTTTATGACGATACACGCAATATTGACAATTTCAGTGCGTATACTGAACCAATCGCATTTAATTATTCTGAATTATCTCAAGGTGAAAATGTCCCTGAATCCGTCATAAGCGAACTTTTGCTGTGTTTAAATCGTGCGACAAGTTGGGAACAGTCTGCATTACTCGCCGCTAAATTATCCTACGATGCAAGTTCTTCAACTTATGGAGTCTATTATGCCAATCAAGCACAATCTGTTTTTGAGCAGACTACGGATTATTTGAGTAAAGCAATAGACTTGTGTTCTCAATACGGCAACTTAGCAGAAGTAAAGAATGATTTAATTTACATATTTAACTTGGAAAACCAATATGTGAATACAACTATCACCACATCCAATTATTCAGATTTTGCAGAGCAAGTGATTCTAAACAGTCCAACTATAATTGATAAATACGAAAATAGCGTTTTAACAGTAGGAAATTATCGCTGAAACAATATTAAGGAGGGCAACCGCCGATCACTCGGCGGCTGTCCCTTTTTATTTCACCGATACAAGGCCAACACACTATTGATAAGATGCTCCAACTGCCCACGGCTGATGATGGTATCTGGCGTAAAGTCTGCACTATCCTTGATCCATCCAAGGGCAACGGCGGTTTGTATAGCCTGTTCTGCCCATCCGATATACTGGATATGCTCTAAGGTGTATTCCTGCGGCTCCACAAACCTTGTAAGGATAGTTATGATCTGCGCCCACGTCACTGTACCGTTGGGATCATACTTACCAGCACCAACGCCGTTGACAATCCCCGCTGCTTGTATTACATTGACATATAGAGCATACCACGCATCGGCGGCAACATCGGTAAAGGCTACCTGTGCGTTGCCGTATAGAGCAATAGATTTTTCATCCAGCAATCTATAGACGATTGTTGCAAGTTGCGCCCGTGTAAGTGGATCGTCCTCATGTAGTAAACTATCCCCATAACCCAGCAATACAACCGTTCGTGAAGCATCTATCACAGCACCATTACAAACAAGCTGTGGTTTTGCTGGAGTGGGGGTATCATTGGGCTGATCTTGCGGCTTATTATCATCCCCTGTTGGCTTCGCCGTCACCACGGGCCACATAGGACGCTGTGACGGCCTGTAGTCAGTTGGAGGGGTATAGTTATCATTGTTGCCGTTATCGCTGTCAGCGGGTTCCTGTGGCGTGTCTGGCGTAGTGTCTGCGGGATTGTCCGGGGTATCATCTTGCGGGGGCTGTGTAGGTTGCTGTGGATTATCCTGCTCCCCATTATCCGGGCTATCCGTCCCTTCACTCTCTGACGGCTGTGTAGGCTCTTGTGGAGGCTGTGGCTGTTCTGGAGGAGTATCTTCACCATTATTATCATCGGCGGCTGGTGCAAAGTATTCTGCGGCCTGTTCCTCGGTTAGATACGTTAATCTTGCTGTACCTGTATAATCCACTAACGGTAATACTAACTTTTCACCTGTAGTTTCCTCATAAAATCCTTCATCCGCTGACAGTTCATCCACAATAGTAAGCACTCCACGGGAATATATGTCATTCCCTTCGACAACATCAAACTCATTTTTCCCTATATTTCTTTTGATTATGCTATTGGAAATGGTCAACGATCCATCGTTATAAATTGCGCCACCTATGCCGGAAGAATTATCAACAATTTCTGTATTACTAACTGTCAAATATCCCAAATTATAAATTGCACCACCAGCAAACAATGTATGTGTTCCAGCAAAAAAGCAATTTTTTATGTTTACTGTTGCCGCTGAACTTATACTCAATGTTGTGCTTTCTTCGTTCAAAAATTTGCAATTTTCCAATTCAATATTTCCTGAAAATATATTTATAAGGAATGTACTATTAAACACATCATTGTTCCCGTTTCTAATAAATTGGCAATCATTAATTTTCACATTGCAAACTTTGTTACCACCATTCTCTATTAAAGCAAGAGTTGATCTACTGCAATCTGAAAATAGCTTTAATCCAGACAATTCACAATCCCCGCTAATGGAGAAAAAACAGTCACTATCTGCAAGTCCTTTTATCGTTATATCTTTCTTACAAATCAGCGATACATTATCCAGAACGATTTTCTTTGATAAGATAATTGTATCTCCTTCCTCCGCAACATCAATCGCCGCTTGCAGTTCATCCAGCGTGGCAACCACAACAGGCTCTTGCTCCTGCTGGACAGGCTGATCCGTGGCGGCATCACCCTCCGTTGCATAAGCGGGGAAAATCAGCAGCAGCATTGTAAGTACAATCAAGATTGCTTTCCTCATCGTTTAAGTTCCTCCAGTCTTTTATTCTTAGCGGTCATAGAAGCCACAAGTTCACTTATCATGGTTGCTTCGGCGGCTGTCAGGCCAGATAAATCAAGCTGCCTATCATTTCTACGGCCTAATAAGTAATCAGTAGAAACGTTGAAAACATCTGCAAAGCGCACAAGCGTTTCATAGGAGGGCTGACGCATATCGTTTTCATACATTGATATACTGGATTTCTCTAAGCCCACAAGGGCGGCAAGCTGATCCTGCCGCAATCGCTTTTCAACCCGCAACTCTTTCAATCGAACGGATAAATCAAGAATCATATTGTGCATACCTCCTTTATGCACATATGATAGAATATCACGTTTTTGTTCTCAGCCCGTGGAATTGGCATGACTATCCGTGGAATCCGTAAAAAAATAGCCGACACCCACGGTAATGTGAGCATCGGCTACTATGGTATTTTCTCGCTTAAAGGCTGTTAATCATCACTTTCTGCTTCATCAGGTCGAATTTCCCATATTTTCCAGAGGCAATCTGCGCATAAGAGTTTCCCATCTGGCGCACGAAAACCTTGGCAAAAAGCATCGCACTCTTCACAATGATTGTCTTTTGGTCTACTCATTATCAATTCCTCCATTTTAATCGTTAAATTTTTTGCTGATTGATACTGGTATATTTTATCATTCAAACATAGTATTGTCAATCAGTTTCCGATTTCTGAATACCAATTTTAATATTATAAATGGTATAATAAAACATTATGCCCTGATTTCAGCATAGCAGCACTGGCTACGTTCAAGTCAAAGCATCGGTCTATTCAAAATTATAAAGTGTAGTAACGGGGCTGTACCTGTCTAACACTTGTCTAACATTTTCGGATTTCACGAAAACTCCCCAAAACGGGAAAGTTCTAAAAGGTTCTGAGTTTTCTTTGTTTCAAGTGGAAATGCAACAATTATCCCAAAATGGGGAAATTGTAAAGGTTTTTGCTCCAGAATGGCATTCAAGAGGTCAGCGG
>CAQBGY010000289.1 GCA_948759685.1 uncultured Eubacterium sp. | reverse complement strand
TTTTGTATTGAAAAATTTTAATATCATTTCTTTTGATTGGGTATAGCTCCCAATTTGTTTCTGATAGATATTTTGTCACAGCCAGAGGATTTAATTTCAATGTCATATCCACAAAATTTACAGAATATATCATAAAATCCCCTCCTCAGCCGCTTTTTTGATCAGATTTTCAATGGTGTCCGCATTCAAAATGTTTTCCTTAGGAATTTTAACCGTAACATTATCTTTATTATCAGACTCTTCTTGATTCTGTAATGATAGCCAAAACATTTTTCCTTTAATCATCAATTCATCCGGTGTCCATTTCGTCCACTCTTCCATCTCTTCCGGCAGGATCAGCAATGCCAACATACTGGGCATCGTAGCAGGCATACATAAATCGTTATAATTTTTCACCTTTAACTTATACGAGATTTCCTGTTTGCCTATGCCATATTGTGATTTGGAAGATGTTGCTTTCAGTTGTACACTAATCTGCGAATTGAATGACACATTTTTATCTATATTTAAAATCTTTTTTATAACGACATCAACACTATCCTCATCATGTTCTATCCGCTCAACTGCAATTCCTCTAACGGCAGCTATTGTTTTAAGATAGCATATGCTTAAATCCTCTTTTATTTTTTCAATATCCATACCCTGCCTCCGTTATAGAATCATTCCTATTTGTTCTATTTTAATTCAATCCCATCCGAACCTTTTAACAATGTCTTTAACTGTTCTCTGAGCTTATCCACATAGATATCAATCTCGTCCTCGCTTTCAAGTCTTGCTGCCTTCAGTAAGGACTGGCGGAAAATAGGCTTATATGTTTTCTTCGATGTTGTATTTGTGTTCATAGGCTTTGGCGATTCTATAGGTTTTGGAGGCTCCAATGCGCCCTCTATCTTAGACACAGCATCATCCCGATAATTCCACATTGGTATCGGATACCCCTCCATCAATGCAAGGCTCATCGTCTCTGCAATCTTCTCTTTCTGCTGTGTATAATATATATCCGACCTTTCAATGATCGTCTTTACTTTTGCATCTCCGTTGCCTGCCTGATGAATCTCTCCCATACACTGCTGAACAATATCCAAAAGTTCTTTTCGTTTCTCAATTAACATTTTGTCATGAGACGTTTTTACTTTTGCAATTAAATCATTCAGCTGCGGAATCCTGCCATACTGATATTTCCCGCTTGTTGGCAGCATCGTAATAAGACGTATTGTACTTAAAGCAGTATTCGCTTCCTCATCCTTACGAATATAATCCAAATCATTTCGCAGCTCTGTTTCAAATTTCACTGCTGCATCAAATATACTAACCTGTGTTTTAAAGAAAGCCTCCACTCTTTGCATTGCCTCCTGTGTATCATAAAGGCTGTCTTCCTTTTGAAGCACACGTTCAATGAACGCCAAATTATCCTTCTGTTGTGATAATACATCCCTCACAATTGCAAGTGCATTATTAACCACTGGTTTATCCGGATAGTTATGCCCTTCATATCTTCTGAGCAATTCCTCATAGTGAGTCCGCAGCCCCTCAAATTTTTCAATCATAAAGGCAATCAATCCATCCTCGTCTGACGGAACATCCATCTGGCTAAAATAATCCCGTAATAACTCTTTTACTGCCTTCATTCTGGCTGCTGATACTACCTGTCGTTTGGATATTTGCGTTTTTCCAATCTCACTCTTTTTGCGAAGCATATCGGGTAGTTTTGGATTGTTGGGCTGTACTGTAGAACCTGCATACTTGATTGTCACTTTCTGCTCCACAATCAGCATTGCACATACTGCCGCAATATCAATCTCTTTCCACCCATAAGGAATAGACTGATAGCGACTTTGCACATCAGCCATAGAAGTGGGAAGATGCTTTCTTTCCTGCATTTCTAAATATTCTTCTACTTTAGCTGCCGCATCACGGTTTGGTTCAGTACCGGGCAGCATATTTACTGCACCTGTAAGAATCGCAATAATATCTGCATCTGACTCTGCATTTTTTGAAATCAAACCCAATTCACTATATACATGTGTCACTAGATATTCCAGTGCCTGATCCAGTTTGCTCTTGGCATTCCCGCTGTTTATCTCAATATGTTCCCCATCTACATAAAAAGCTGCACCCTCAATTGCCTTTTCTAATTGTTCCTTTGCACTTGATTCGTATCTTTCCGCCTCATTTTGATGATTCTTGATAATATTCTTCACAGATTCCGGCAACTGTGCTATATTTCTTTGTTTCTTATATTTCCACACCTTCTCGGCGCTTTCCAAATATTCATAATATGGCGTTTCCGCAAGTACCACAATTGCCTGCTTTGCTGATTCTGCCAGCATACGAAGTTCTGTCTTTTCCGCCCACTCTGTCGCCACAGTCATAATCCTAAGACGCATATCGCCTGTCAAAGCGCCTACCGCAGTATAATCTACCATCTGGTCAAAGGCAAAGTCATATTTTTCATAACGATACTTCTTCGTATAATATATTTCACCAAATATGATATGCGCAATTTTACCAACAATTGTTGAAGTATCAACCATCGTATTCGTGATTTCTTTCTGAATGTCCTGTTCTTCATCGGTAAGGAAATTATAAGTATCACCACTTCTTCCAATATAGTTCTGGCTCAACAGACGATCTAACGATCCGCTTACCTGAGCGCGCATAATGATTTTATCTACCCGGATATCATCTGCCATTAAAATAACAATATTATCCAGATTTGCCTTTATATCATCTATGTAACGGATTAAATACAGGAGTTTTAACACCGACACATCCTGCTGCTCAATTCCATCTTTATTGTCAGCCGCCTTTTGACAACGCTCAATGACACGGCGAATAGAACTGTCAAGAAACGTATGTACTGTATCATAAAACAGATAAAATGGAGCTAACGCATACTCACTCTTATCTTCTATCTTCTGTGCCGCCTCCTGAAATCCTGACAGCATAGACCGCTCTCCACCAGAAAGATGCTTGCCCGAATTACCATGCTTGCGGATTTCAGAGAAAACTTTCTGCATAATAATAAACTGATATGGTACAAACGGAAAATTCTTCGCAAACTCTACAGAACTCCCATACCCTTTCATATCCAAAACAGAATCTGTAAAAGTAAAGAGATTCCGAAGCACTGAATCATTCTCGTTATATACTTTTTCCAGAGAAATAAACGCATCTTCTTTCTTACGCAGGATACGTTTTTGAATCACTTCATCCGCAGAATACGATGTCAGAGATAATCTGGTGCTGAATCTGGCCTGAATACGTGAAAATTGATCCTGTCTTGTCTTGATAATCTCATCAATGGCTTCTTGTCCGGTGCATACCACCCATACCCTGCCGCCACATTCACTTCCGATTTTTTCCACAAAAGATTGCAGATTCATCAATAAATCAATACTGTCTCCCACATACTGCCCCACCTCGTCTACCATAAATAAAAGGCGAAAATCCTTTGGCTGTGTATCAATATATTCTTTTATTTCCAAGACAAGCTGCGCTATGCTGGTTTCCACCGTCTCTGTCCCGTCAAACCAGTTATGCGCCGCTGTCTCGCTCATTCCCAATACTTCCATCAAAGTATCAACAACATCATCCTCAAAAAACGCAAATGCATCGCGTGACTCTATCCATGATGCACCATTTTTCTCCTCAAATACTCTGCGAAATTCTGCTGTTTTACCTTGCCTTTCAATAAACTGTTCCAACTTCGCTACCTTCAGATTTTCGCCATAAAATCCAAGGTAGTTATAGAACATTTTGGCAAACACGCGAAGAACTGCCGTTTTATCCTTATTGATAGATCCCTCAATATCTATATTAAACAATATTGTCTGATTTTTGCCGCCAATTGCCCTTGCTATAGACATAAAGGTCGCCTCATCATCAAATTTCTCGCGGAAATAGTCCTCTACAGTTCTGCCATTTATCTCTTTATTCTCTAATAAATAAGAAAGCATTTTCAAAAAGTGAGATTTACCACTTCCAAAAAAACCTGATATCCACACACCCACATCCGCTGTCGGTTCTTCAAAAGAACTGCCATAATGATTAAAAAAGTCAATCAAATGTTTGCGAATGTCTTTGGTTATGACATATTCCTTTACTTCCTGTTTCAAAACCTCGTCTGTGTTTTGGTCTACTTTAACCACTCCGTTGATTTTACGATTGATATCATCATAGAACATATTTTGAATTATCATTGGCAGCTCTCCTTCTAAACAATGTTAAACGCCCTGTAATACGGATTCGGTTCTAACTGATCAAACAGCCTTACAAATCTTCCATCATATTTCCCTGGATAAAATACCAGTATCGGTATATCCGAAAATTCTGGCTGTAATGCCTCCAATAATGAATGGATTCTCATAAATGGAAATACTTCTCCTATTCCAGTGAGCATCAGCACATCTCCCGCGTTATGTGGTCCGTATTGTATCTGTTCCACAAAAGCCTTGTTATTTGCAAAACGTTGTATCTGCTGTAGCAGGTAATCCTTTCCCTTTTTTTCTTCCATAGCAGGCGCACCGTTTGTAATGCGCTTTTCATCACATATTTTGAGAAATATCTGATACAAATTGCATTGTATCAAATGACATTCTAATGATTGATCAACCATTAACTGCTCTATAAAGTGACGAACGGTCATCTCTTCTTTGGGATCATAACAAAAAATACGGATATTCACCTCATTGCTCAATCCCTTTCCCTCAAGAAACTCTTCCTGTTGAATTTCCTGTTTCAGATTGTCCAGTCTTTCATTTAATTCACTCATCAATTATTCTCCCTACATAAAACAATTAAATGCCGGAAGCACTCTTTCATCATTGTTATTTCGTATTCCATTTTCCAGCACGGAACTAAGCAATACCGGGTTAAGATGTTCTGATTTAATATGATCCAAATAACCATTTTCAACCAACATTCTAATAAGTACCTGCCGAATTTTCTTAATTGTACTATCACTCCATAAAGAGACAAAATTATCCTGCTCCTGTAATT
>CAQBGY010000288.1:922-5005 GCA_948759685.1 uncultured Eubacterium sp. | reverse complement strand
CTACGAAATGTGCCTTGTGCGTTACTTTTTTTCAAAAGTTGTAAAGTGGTGTATACAATCAAAGAAAATTGCATTGATAAAAATGTAAATTTTGATATATGCGTATCTGGCGATAAAATGATACTTCGTCCATTAGAAAAATCGAGTGAGTATGTACTGTTTTGTCAAAGAGTTATGAGTGCATCTGTTATTAAAATTGAGGCAACTGAATATTTTAGCAAGACTGAAAAAGATGGAAGTTTTACATTTTATATGGAAAATGATAAAGTATAAAATTCTGTGAGGTGATATTATATAAAATTTGAAACAAGCAAAAGAATAGATAAATGGGTAGAGAAACACAGAAAACAAGGTTGCGTATCTCATGCAACAGCAGGTGAACAGTTCATATATGAATTTTTACCAAGTGGTATCGTAGAATGTCAAACAGTCAAATGTATGTGTTGCAATGAAGAATTTACTGATTATGTAGATTGATTAAAGGAGAATAATATAATGGGACTGAATTGTAAAAAGCAAGTAAGCAAAATGAGAAGTATCACAAGAAAGTTAGAGAATCAGTTGGCAGAGGAAGCAAGATTACAGAAAGAGAAGAAGATTAAGAAAAATAACAAGTAATTTAAATTCAAACATAGAATAGTAAACCAAATACATATACACGTAACAAGTAAACAATTCGCACGGTTATCCGTAGACAATTCCAATAATTACAACTGAACAGTTATATCCGTTTTGGGTGGGATGAAGCATACCCTTGGCTTAAATTACGCAAAAATCCGGTTCAAATAAGCCATAAACCACTGATGACATAGATTTTATATAGATTTAATCTCTATGTTCCAGTCTGAAAAGGCTGTTGATATTATAGAAGATGTGAAAATATTTTAATAATTTTATTTACAGGAGGACATTTATTTAATGGCAGAAACAAATTTAAGACAGGCAAACGCAAAGGCATTCGTACATGGAGTTGTAAGTGAAAAGGATCTGAAGGTTGTAACAGAAGAAGGCAAAACAAAGATTACAGGTAGTCTAACGGTAAAGACTTCAGATGTCAACTTTGTTAAATTCAATGTCAATGTAAACGAGAAGACAAATGCAGGTACAGACAATAAGACTTATGCAGGTATTCAAACTGTGATGAATGAATACAAGTCTATTGCAGAAGTTGGAGAAGAAGAAGCTACGAGAGTAAAAGTGAGCGGTGATCTGAGTCCCTTTACTGGAAAGGACGGTGAGAAGATTGTTTCTTATAGGAGTAACTTCTTTAACAGACTGAAAGCCGATGAGGAACTTGAACCAAAGGCAGAATTTTCAGTAGAAGTATTTATCTCTGGTATCAATCCTGAACTCGACACAGAGGGCGTAGAAACTGGCAGAACAGTTGTTAGTGGTTGGATGCCTACATACAACGGAATTGAGCCGATTGATTTGGTTGCAGAAGGTGAAGTTGCACAGGCTGTTGATTCTGGATTTGAGCCTGGACAGACTGTGGAATTCTATGGTGACATTATCAACAACAGAATTGAAACGGTTACTGAAATTCCTGTTAAGATTGGTAAGCCGAGAAAGAAGGTTTCCGTAGAGTTTAAGAGCGATCTTATCATTACGGGTGCCTCTGAAGCTTATGAAGAAGGCATTACACCAGAACTCCCTTATGTAGCAGAAACAATTGAGGCGGCGATTCAGGAGAGAAAGAACAAACTTGAGGAAGCAAAGGCAAAAGCGCAGAGTGGCGCAAAGGCTAATGGTAATGCAAAGCCTAGTGGAGCAGCGCATGGTAGAAGTTTAGGCTTCTAAAAAATGAATAACAGGTACAAATGAAACAGTATGAAAATATGTACCATTTATTAATAACAAAATACATAAAAATCGGAGGAAAACAATTTAATGGAATTAGATATTTTTAATCCACAGGTCAGTACAGTTGCAAAGGGTTTAGAGGGAAAAGTTATTTTGGTGTATGGTGGCAATAACTTGGGTAAGACAAAACAGGCTACACGTATGAAGAAACCGTTTTATCTTCCTTTTGAAGCAGGACTCAATGCCATCCCTGGTGTTCCATTCTGCCCTATTACAAAGTGGTCAGATTTTATAAAGATTAATAAGCAGTTGACAGATCCAGCTACAGTTGAAAAAGCTAGAGAAATGTATTCCACAATTATTTTTGACGAAATTGAAGCGGCTGCAAATTATTGTCAGGAGTTTATTTGTCAGAAATATAAAGCACCTTCTATTGGTGAAGGTAATGGTGGATATGGACTTTGGAAGGAATATGAAACTGAGTTCTGGAAGCAGATCAATAAGTTGGTAGGTGCTGGTTATTGCTGTTACTTTATTGCTCACGCACAGGAAAAGGAAGGATTTATTTCTCCTAAAGCAGATAAGAGGGCGTTATCTCCTATCATTAACAACACGGACTTGTGTGTGTATGTTCGTTCCAATGGTGTTGATAAGGATGGGAAGGTCGTAAAATCTTCTGGTTATTTGGCACAGACAGATGAATTTTTCGCTCGTTCTCGTTTTGATTATCTTCCTACAACTTATATTGAAGAATTTACAGCAGAAGCCTTGGAAGATGTAATTGTTAAGGCAATTGAGATTCAGGAAAGAGAAGAAGGCATTACAGCAGTAACTTTTGCGGAACAGAAAGCACAGAGAACAGTTACAACCAAGTCATATGATGACCTGATGGACGATCTGCAGAAGTTGGGTGAGAAACTGGCTGATAACGGATATTTAGAAGATTTACAGAGCATTGTCGCTAACCAGTTGGGAGAAGGAAAGAAAGCAAGTGATCTGAAAAAGGGTCAGGAACAGCTCATTGAAGCAATTATTTATGACATCGAAAGTTTCATTGAGGAAAATAATCTGTAAAGGTCGATTATAAATGGCAACTCGAAAGTGTGTAATATGTAATGAGATACTTGATGAGCAAGGCGTTCCCTACAAAGGACGCTACGCTCATCAAAAGTGTTTCAATATTGCAATGAAAACATTGCAGAAAGATAAAAATAAAGAAATAGATAAAGTTGCAGAAAAGAAAAAAGTTGGTAGGAAAGCAAAACCAGAAGCAGAACTGAAAGAAGCATTGTCTGAAGAAGAGTACCAAAAAAAACAGCAATATTACAATTATTTGCGAAGATTAGTTGAAGGTCAAGAACTAAGTGCAAAGATATATGCTCTGACAGAAGATTATATCGAAAGATATAAATTTACTTATGAATCAATGTACCAGACTTTAGTGTATTTGCATGAAATCATAGAAAAGGAATTAACGGGTGATGTGGTTGGCATCATTCCTTATTACCACAGTGAAGCGACTCAATATTATGAAAGTATAGACAAGGTTGCTGAATTGAACAAAGATATAGATATTTCCAAAATGTATAAGGAAAAGACTATTTTGATCCAACCCAAAAAGAAAAAAATAAAACAAATTGATATTGAATCAATTGGGAAAGGGGTGGATTAATGGCACATGAAGGACTTGTAGATAAAAGGGCATACTTAAATACTTTTGGATGTTTACTACAAGATTCATCATTGATAGATGACATAGACAGACCTTTGGATCGGACTGATTTTAACACAGAAAATTTTTACGAATTGTTGTTTGTTGCCATATATAATCTGCATATGCAAGGTTGTACCACAATTGATGAATTCAATATTGATTCGTATTTAAGTAACTATAAAGAACAATATTCCATTTTTCAAGAGAATCAGGGAATCGAATATCTTTCTAATGCCAGAGAAATAGCAACGCTTGAAAACTATGACTACCACTACCATAGATTGAGAAAATATTCATTACTAAGATATTACGAGAAACAAGGATTGGATACACGTTTTATATATGACAGTACAATTGCTGATGCCTCAAAAATAGAAGCAGAAAAGATTAAATTTGATAATTATACAGAGCAAGACATTATTGAGATTGTTGAAACAACATTCGTTATCAATCCGAATATGAAGTATTGCACCAATACATTAAGTACAGATGTTCAGGCTGGTGACGGTATGACGGATCTGGTTAATGAATTAATGGAAGTTCCTGATGTGGGTTTAGCACTAAAC
>CAQBGY010000288.1:0-912 GCA_948759685.1 uncultured Eubacterium sp. | reverse complement strand
TGTTTATTTATGCGTTCATGCCCCCAGGGTGGCGGCAAGACAAGGATGGCGGCAGGTGATGCCTGTAAAATAGCGGTTCCTTATTTCTATGATGTGAGTACAAAACAGTATGTATTTACGGGAAACAGCGAACCAACAACAATATTTTCAACAGAAATGCCGGTTGATGAAATACAAACACTTTTGATAGCAGCCGTTAGTAAGGTGAACGAAGAACATATTTTGTATGGGACATATGAAAATGATGAACTAGACAGAGTAACACAAGCAATTTCTTACATAGAATCCAGTCCACTATATATCGTACACATTCCCGATTTTTCCATTGAAGATATAAAGAACCAGATTAAAAAATACAATAGAGAATTTTCTGTGCGATATTTTTTCTTTGATTATATCCATACTTCATTACGGCTAATGGCAGAGGTTAATAGTAAATCTGGAATGGGATTAAAAGAACATCAATTACTTTTGGTATTTGCAACAGAATTAAAAACGATAGCACAGCAATTAGATGTATTCATTTATACCGCTTCACAGTTAAACGGAGAAGCACAAAACGCTTTGTATAAAGATCAGAATTTGTTGGCTGGTTCAAAAGCATTGGCGAACAAGTTAGATATGGGAGTTATTTCAATGGCTCCGACAAAGGCAGAGAGAAAAAAGATTGAAGCAGTTTTGCATAAGATGGTCAATATGCCAGTACCCAATATGTGCCACTGGGTATATAAGGTAAGGCGAGGCAGATTAACACGAATTATTATTTGGACAAAAATTGATTTAGGTACTATGACAGAACAATGTTTATTTGTTACCAATTACGATTTTGAACTAATTGATATGGATTTTACAAAGATTGAACAGGTAGAAGAAAAAATAAAAGAACATTAGATCGGAAGAGCGTCGTGTAGG
>CAQBGY010000287.1 GCA_948759685.1 uncultured Eubacterium sp. | reverse complement strand
AGGGAAGTATGGGGAATTTTGCTCATGTGTCCGGACATGAGCAGTGCTTGCTATTCTTGTCTTTTGACACTCCCGGAGGGTGTGTCAGTGTTTTTATAAAGGGGGATGGTATAAATAAAATCAACACTTGATTGCTGAGGTCAGGGATTTTATTAAAGATTTGAGTGTTGAGCGTGGGAAAACGATCCTGATATCCAGTCACATTCTTTCGGAAATCCAGTTACTGGCAGATGATATCGGTATCATAGCATTGGTGGCACGAATGAAGAAAGGGTATTGGCTTGCATTAGTATTTGCTGAAATATATTCTTTTGCCGGATTATTTACAAGCATGTCAAATATCTGGAAAGTCGTTTATCCCATAACGGCGGTATTTAACCTTTCCGGTTATTATCAGGCTACTGCGCTGGAAATGATTGGTGGATGCGTGGTTCTGGTGCTGTGTGTGGGACTTTCCGGAGTTGTGTTAAAAGGATTAAGACAAAATTCATAGAGAGAAAATGGCGGCGTTATAAATCACGCCGCCAATGCAATAGAAACTTACATACCAGATTTTCAATATCAGTAAAGATATTAGTATTTAGTCTTAGGAAAAATCAAGGTGGTTTCGTAACCTTTTTGTTCCTCACTTAAAATTTGCATGATGCCGTTATGAGCTTCGACAATCTGCAGCACCAATAGAACACCTAATCCATGCCGGAGGTGTAGAGCTTTATCGGTGCTTTCCAGATAATGTGTTTTAGAATTAAGTGCTTTCAGCTTTTCAGCGGATACGCCAACTCCATTGTCTGATACAACGATGGCTATTTCTTTTTCGCTGCATGTTACCGAGATGGTAATTTTACAGCCATTTGCATTATGATTGATACTGTTCTGGATCAAATTTGTAATAGCCCGTTTAATAAGAACTTCGTCACCACGAATAAATTCCGTTTCACATTGTGGCTCAGATTCAAATTCAAATACATATTTTTTATCAAGATTGCTGTCCAGAAATTCACATATGACCTGCCGTGCCAGCTCTACCGGATAAATGTTGCTAATGCGAAGCGGCTGCATATCATATTCCAGCTTTGAAGTTAAATTCAAATCTTCGATCAGTCTTTTTATCTTTTCAGCCTGCTGACGGATTTCGGTCATTTTTTCCTGAACGTCAGAGTCCAGCCCGTGATTTTTTTCGAGGCTGCTGGAATATCCGAGAACCATTGACAGTGGGGTGCGTATATCATGGGAAATACCACTGATCCAGTTTGCCCTTGCCGTATCCCGGCGCTTTAGTGTTTTAGATACATGGTTAAGCTTTGCGTTGATTTCGGACAATTCTCCCTGTTCTGCCAACTGCGTTTTTTGACCGGCAGCAATTTCCTCAATGCCAATAAGAATAGGTTTGATAGCCTTTTCTGTTTTTCGGTTGTTAAAGATAAAAAGCAGCAATACAATTCCGATATTTAGAAAAAATACAGCGATGAACCCTATCGCATCAATTTTTATACTTACAATGGTTTTATATGCAGATAATTTCCAGTAACTGTCTTTAGGATAACCAAGGACTAGCAGACCATCGTTTCGGGCAGATACGAAAACAGGATAGTCCTCTAAATACCACCTTGCCATTTTTGCAATGTCTCCATAGGTGTATTGAACAGGAATGTTTGCCGGAAGTTTATAATTCCAGATGACATTACCCGTCGCATTATCTATCAGCATACACCATGCATGGTCTTGATCTAATAAAGCTATGATATCATCTGGCAGAGTATATTGCCCGTCCGTCTGCTGTAATTCATCAGATATACAGGGTAACAGGTGGGTAGGACTTTGATTTCCGTGACTGACAGATACCATGATAAGACTTACAAATAAAAAAATATTCACTAAAATGAAAAAGCAAAACAGCTTAACACTGGAATGGACATACCGTTTGAAAAATTTTTGTATATTCATAGGATTACCCTGTTCCTTTCAAAATCAGCTTGTAACCGATTCCCTTGACCGTGACAAGAGATACCGGCGAAGATGGTTCAGTTTCGATTTTCTCCCGGATATGCCGGATATGGGACATTAGTGTTTTTTCATATCCGACATATATGTCTCCGCAGACTGTCTGGCATAAAGAACCGAGCGTTACAATGCGTCCTGCATTGCTGAATAGTTTTTGAAGTATCTCCACTTCTTTTGCGGTAAGGGAGACTGGATCGCAGCCTTCTTTGTATACCTGTGCCTGTCCTAAGTCCACTTTGCAGGCTTCTAATAAAAAACTTGTATCCTCATTTTCTTTATATACCCGACGTAAAATCGCGGTGACACGCCATACAAATTCCTGTGCCAAAAAGGGTTTTACTATATAATCGTCCGCACCCACTTCAAATCCTTTGGCTTTATCATCAAACTCACCTTTTGCCGTTAAAAACAGAATAGGTATATTGGTTTGTTCCCGGATCACTTTTGCAAGCATGAAACCATCCATATCAGGCAGCATGACATCCAGGACTGCCAGATCGGGGCGGGTGTCCAGCCTCTCCAAAGCACGAAGTGCTGTATCTGCGGTCAGTATATTTGTAAACCCATTTTCTTTCAAAATGGATTGGCACATCAATAGGATTGCAGGCTCATCATCAACTAATAAGATTGATTTGTCCTTAATTGTACCCATATTTCCACTCCTTTCCACGACATTATATCATATTTTCAACTATGGTACGAATTGTGGTTTCAAAATCAAGGTAAAATCAAGGTTAACTCCAACGTAACGCAAAGTGGAAGGTATATGATGTAATCAGCTTAGGAAAGGAGCAGACAAAAAATGGTTGTATCAACAGAGAATTTGTCAAAAGAGTATGACGGTATTTATCGGGTTAATGATCTGGATATCCAAATTAACGAAGGGGATATTTATGGCTTTCTCGGTCCTAATGGTGCGGGCAAATCGACAACAATGAAGATGCTGCTTGGTCTTGTCAAGCCCAGCAAAGGAAGTATTGAGATTATGGGAAAGTCATTCAACGAGAAAAACCGGCAGGAGATTTTGAAAAGCGTTGGCTCCCTGATTGAATCCCCGTCCTATTATGGTCATTTGACTGGCAGGGAAAATATGGAAATAATACGCAGGCTGCTGGGCTTGCCCCGGAAAAATATCGAGGAGGCAGTTCATATTGTCCGTATGGAAAAACAAATGGATAAGAAGGTCAAAAACTATTCACTTGGAATGAAGCAGCGGCTTGGAATTGCGATGGCACTGGCTCGCCGTCCTAAACTGCTTGTTTTGGATGAACCTACTAATGGTCTTGACCCGGCAGGTATTGAGGAAATGCGGGAATTGGTCAAAACACTGCCAACGAAGTATGGGATGACCGTTATGGTTTCCAGCCATATCCTGAGTGAAGTAGATCAGATGGCAACTGTGGTCGGCATCATCAATCATGGTGAGCTGATCTTTCAGGAAAATATGTCCGTTTTGGATGCACAGCGGCAGCCGTATATCATTCTGAGAACCAGTGATAATAACTTGGCTTGTCAGATACTCAGAAATATGAATCCGTTAAGAACCGGGGACGGTTTGCAGTTAGGGGCTTTGTCCGATGAACAGACGGGTAAGGTGGTTCAAAACCTGTGTGCCAACGATATTGCTGTTTACCGAGTTGAGGAACACAGGGAGAGCCTTGAGGACATTTTCCTCAATCTGACCGGAAAGGAGATGACCCTTTGATGAAATATCTATGGCTTGAATTATATAAGCTGAAACATCGAAAGGTGTTTCTGACCTTTTTGGTGATCTTGGGCGTAGAATTGCTATTTGTTTTTTCTAACTATGGCAATAATAAAAATTTTCTAAACATGGTTTCTGATCCTGCTGCACCGGCATGGGAAGATCTGATTATCGGTCCAGCCGCTATAAATGGATTATTCTTTCCTATTTTGGCGGCGGTCATTGCCAGCCGTATTTGCGATATGGAGCATAAGGGAAACACATGGAAGTTATTGGAGTGTAATAATCAGAACCGCAGATCTATCTGGTTCTGCAAATTTACAATAGTATCCACGCTTATGATGCTGGCAATCTTCATTCAGGCATTTATTATTATTGCTTATGGTAATTCTATGGGAATTGTCCAGCCGCTGCCTGTCAGAACGTTATTAGGTTTTGTGCTTGGAACTGCGATGATAACATTTGTAGTCGTTACAATTCAGGTTTTCTTCTCCCTTGTATGTACAAACCAGCTTATCCCTATGTCTATCGGTATGATCGGCGCACTTATTGGGTTTATTTCCACATTGCTGCCACCGGGTATCCGCAACATTTTGATTTGGGGCAACTATGCAGAACTGATGGTGTTGGGGCAGGACACATCTTCAGGAAATCTGCAATCTTCCGGGTTAGTAGTACGGAACATCAACTTTGTTCCGCTTGCAATTCTGTTTGTTGTTGGTCTTGTGGCGTATGTTGTGTTCCGGAAGAGATTTGAAAAATATGAGTATTAAAGGAGGAGTTTATAATGCTGATCAATGCAATTCGTGCGGAAAATTTGAAAAGCCGCCATTCAAATATGTGGGTAGCGGTTACAGTTCTCCCGCTTTTGACAGCGGCAATAGGTGCAATTATTTACGGGATAAATGCCTCTGTCAGCTTATATGACGGTGATATGTGGCAGCAACTATGGCTACAGACAGGTTTATTTTATGGGTATTTCTTTTTCCCTATTCTGATTGCCATTTGTGCTTCCTTTTTATGGCGGTTGGAACACATTAACCATAACTGGAACAGCTTAATGACAACGCCAATTCCCCGGTCTGTAATTTTTATCGCTAAGTTGGTCGTGTTAGCCAAGTCAATTTTTACGGCACAGGCACTTTTGATGATATTCATAATCATTGTGGGTAAAGTAGGATTCCGTTTTGAACAGCCTATTCCCATAGGTATGCTCTGGTGGCTCTTTATGGGGTGGTTTAGCGCTCTTGGCGTTGCGGCAGTACAGCTTTATCTTTCTATGAAAATAAGAAGTTTTGCTG
>CAQBGY010000286.1 GCA_948759685.1 uncultured Eubacterium sp. | reverse complement strand
AAATAGATCCCAATGGTTTGTTTATGGGTCAGCAGCTTGCGTTTGTGGAAGCAGGAAGATGGTTAATGCCACTTTTCAAAGACATAAAGGACTTTGAATTTGATATTTGCCCGATACCTGCAGGTCTTACGGGAGATCGTACAGTGTTTATTAGTTCCGTTCCGCTTGGAATGTCAGCAAATTCAAAGGATAAGGAGACGGCATGGAGATTTATGAGCTATTTCCTTGGAGAAGAAGGCCAGACATTCCGTCTGAAGGACAATGGAAACTGTATCCCATCTGTTAATTTGCCGGGGCTGGATGAAGCAACATTTATGAATGAGCCTTTACCTGAACATAAAGAAATCTGGAAAAAATATCGTGAAGAAGGCGTGCGAGGATATGTGGAAGATTCTTTGTATCCTGAAACAGGCAAGGCACTTTCTAACGCAGAAGATGAGATGTTTGTTAATTTTGCAGATGTACAAACAACTTTACAGAGCTTACAGGATCAGATCAATCAGATTGTCAGTCAGTAAGTAAGTAAGAGCAGATATGTTTGGGTGCCGGAACATAAAGTGTGAGAGAAACATGCTTCAGTTCCGGCACTCAAAGAAAATAAGAACAGGGCTGGAATATAATGGAATATGCGAAACAAATGTGGTGATTCAGAGCCTTAGCTCACTATATGAATTTCAAAAATATGACCATCTACACAGTGTGGTTTACATATTTGCTAAAAATCCGCATGGCACTAAATCATTACAATAAAAATATAATCAGGGAAGGATTAAGGTCAATATGAGGCAAAGGAGACGCGATTGTATCTGGGGATACATTTTTATTGCACCACAGGTGCTTGGTTTGCTGTTGTTTTCGGTTATCCCGATTATCAGCGTTTTTTATTATAGTTTTTGTAAATGGAATGCAATTTCAGATCCGGTTTTTATTGGAATTCAAAATTATATTACAGAATTTCACGATCCGGTATTTTATAAATCCATTCTAAATACGTTGAAATATTCGCTAATTTACATACCGGGAAATATAGTATTTGCATTACTGATTGCAGCAGCAATCCAAGGTATCAAAGGTAAGGTTGGATACAGATTAATTTTCTTTCTACCAATTGTTGCAAGTTCAGTTGGGGTATCAATGATATGGTTATGGATTCTGGAGCCCAATTGTGGAATTTTGAATTATTTTTTAGAATGTATCAAGCTTGGACGAGTCAATCTTCTTGGTGATACGCGAACTGTAATGATAACAATTGGATTAATAGGACTCTGGTGCAACCTTGGATACAATATTGTTATTTATATTGCTGGGTTGGAAGGAGTACCGCGTGTGTACTATGAGGCAGCCATGGTTGATGGTGCTAATGCATGGACACGTTTTATTCGTATTACACTTCCGATGATGTCTCCAACTATATTTTTTACGTTTATTATGACAACGATTGCAAGTTTTAAAGTATTTGATTTGGCATATGTAATGACAGAAGGAGGACCAGCAAAGGCTAGCTACGTGTTTGTAATGCACATTTACGATTACGGATTCAAATTATTTAAAATGGGTCAGAGCTGTACGGCTGCGGTTATCTTTTTCATAGTATTGTTGGTATTAACAGTATTCCAAAATATTATTTCAAAAAGGTGGGTGAATTATGAGAGTTGAAAGCAAAAAAGTGTTTTCAGTTATAAAACACATTATACTTATTGCTATCTGTATTATAATGATATTCCCGTTTTATTGGATGATAGCAACTGCATTTAAAGAAACTTATGCGGTATATGAGTATCCACCAAAAATCTTTCCAGATCCGTTGGTGTTTTCTAATTTTAGAAAAGTTTGGGAATTAGTTCCGTTTGGACGTGCATTTGTAAACAGTATAAAGATAGTATTGACTGTAGTAGTAATTCAGCTTTTAACAGCTTCAATGGCTGCCTTTGCATTTGCAAAGTTGCAATTCAAATTCCGTGAACTGATTTTTCTTTTGGTGCTTGCAACGATGATGATTCCTGAACAGGTAATTATGATTCCACTGTTCCAGATGTTTCAAAAAGCAGGGTTGATAGACACTCATTTGGCGTTGATTCTTCCGACGGCATTCTGTTACCCCTTTGGCATATTTATGCTGAGACAATTTATAATGGGATTGCCGGATTCGATTATGGAGGCTGGAAAATTAGACGGATGTTCATATCCTGGAATCTTTTTCAGGCTGACCCTTCCATTGATCAAACCTGCATTGAGTTCTTTGTTTATTTTTTCGTTTTTGCAGAATTGGAACAGTTTTTTATATCCTATGTTATTTTTAAATACACAGGAGAAATTCACTCTTCCATTGATGCTGAATACATTTAAGGGATTGTATTTTACAGACTGGCCGGTGCTTATGGCAGCGTGCAGTATCGTAATACTGCCAGTTGTACTGGTGTATATATCGGCGCAGAAATATATTATAGAAGGAATAGCAATGACAGGTATCAAAGGCTGATTATATTTTTTGAAAGTTTTGGACAGGACGAGTTGTAATATTTTCGTTTGATGTGATAGGAAGGAAGAAATAAATGGAAACAAGCAGAGGACCTAAAAGTTTAAACTTTGCGGATGCAGCAGAATCATGTCTACGACATATGACACTCAATTATGATGCGGATCATGATTATGTTCCGTATGTGGGAGTGACACTTGGAGAGAAAAAGCCACATTTTGTTCATCATCGTTTGGATTGGAGCGAGGTGTTGCCGTATGCAATTTATGGGGAAATATGTGCACGTGATCTCTGCGGAAGTCAGGAAGGAATAGAAATAGAAAAAAAGCAGCGTGAATTATTTTTACGTCAGATATCACCACTGGATTTTTTGATTCACAGCAGTTCTTCCCCATGGAACAAATCCTATAAAATGTGCCTGTGGGAGCAGTCAAGAGCCTTGCACGCACTCTTATATTGGTATATGGAAGAACAAGATGAGCGGTTGGTTCATATCATGAAAAAGATGATAGAAACTCTGTTTCATATGTCACATCAATTTGGAAATCAGCGGATATTTGATCCGGAGATTATCCATAATATTGGAATGGGACCAATTGCTCTGGGAGAAATCATAGATCCTTTGCTCAAATGCTATGAGTTGTTTGGAGACGAAAAGGCAAGGGCACTTGGAGTGGGACTGGCATATTACTGCATGGATTTATCGACTGGTTTTTTTGATGAGAATGGAGACATTGCTGGGAATCAGTTATATCGATCTGGCATTTCGGTGTTGAGTGGAGTTTTACGGGCAGCAAGGTTGACACAGGATGAGTCATTGCTGACAAGGGGAAAGAAAATACATGATCGACTGTCCTCTTATGTGACGAGATATGGATCAACACCATGTACAGAGCCAGCGTGCAGCAATATGGAATTAATATACAGCGCAATTCATCTTGCTGAAACGGTGGATGTTTCATATTATGAACAGATTGACCGATATGTAAGAAATCAGACAAAAGAAGCACAATTCCTTACAAAAAGTGAATGGCATCGTGAACTGGCTCATGAGGGAAGAATTACAGATGAGGAATTTCGTTGGGTTTTCGGAGAATATCCGGATACATTAAATACATTACCATATGATTATTATGGTGATGATGTATTAGATAAGAGCGAAGGAGGTTTTCTGTGGACAGATTTTTCTGAACATCGTTTTGTTCCAGCTTCTTTGATGCTGTGCTGTTCCGGCCATGCGATGCGCAGTTTCCATTTGATAGCAGAAAAAATGATTCGTCCTACCATTCAGGGGTTTGATGTTAATTTTCATTATTCTTTTGAGAATGAGTATGCGGAACTGATTAGTTATGAACCGTTTGAAGGAAAATTTGCAGTTATTCCAAAAAAATATACGCAGAAAGTGCGTGTGCGTATTCCGGCATATTGGGAAAAAACAAAATTACAGATATTTTCTGAAGGTGCGGAGATACTGTTTAAAATAGAAGGAAACTATGTGGTCATTCAGAATGCAGAGGCAGGACAGGAGATTCAATTTAAATATCCGTTGGAAAGTTATATTACCGAAGAGAATGTTTACCGAATTATAAATTCTATTCCTTGTTTTCAGTTCAAGGTACGAGTTGAATGGAAGGGAAATACAGTAATTCGATTGTTGGATCACTGTTCTGAGAATCCTAAAATGATTTATAAACATGTATCCAATGATTACATATACGGTGGGAAACCATTAAAAGTTTCTGGGCATATAAATTGGTGAAAAATTAGATTCATATTCAAAATGACGATGTAATAACATATAAAATATACGTAGCGGACAACTTTTTCGAAAGGGAATTGTTGCCCGCTAGTTGTCTGTGATAGTATTTGAGACTTAGATAACAGAAGTGGTTAAAACTGGAATTTGAAATTCTGTGTGATAATAAATGCCCGGCCGCCCATGGAGTTGAAGTTCCGGATGTTCAGGGAGCCAAGACCTGCGTGTGCACAGTAAATGAATTTTTTGCCCTTGAACATCTTTACGAGTTTATTTTCCAAAGGGATCGCTGTGGTCTGCTCATTGTCGGAACCGGAAGAGGCAGAATAAAAAGTTGCATGAAGTATGTTAGTGTTCAAGTGCCGTGCCAATTTATGGTGCTTGGACACTTTTTAATGAATCTGATATACTAAAAGTCAGTAACAAAGCATCCCTGCAAATAAATTCAAAATCCGTTTAGAATTAGTTTAATGCTATATAAGATGTATCGTCACAAATTCCAGAAAATAAATAACGCAGTATATAATATAAGCTGCTTTTCCCGATATAATTAATCATCGACAGCTTCTAACAGACGGTCGATTTCATCGACAGTCAGTATGGTTGGAAGCTTGTGTTCCAGAATCATACGTGGAACTGTGATATCATCCCAAAGGATATGCAGGACATTCCGATAGAAAAAACGGATAGCCGAATTATAGAGGTTCAAAGTTGTGGCTTTCAGCCCTTCCTCTTTTTTGGCAAGCAAAAAAGTCCTAACGTCCTGACAGGTAAGTTCT
>CAQBGY010000285.1 GCA_948759685.1 uncultured Eubacterium sp. | reverse complement strand
TTTACAAGATTTGGATGTGTTCTTGATACTGTGATTCTTGGTCCTCTTCCATTGTCTTTCACTTCTGTGACATATAATTTAATTCTGTCATTCGGTCTGAAGAACTCTCCTCTGGACTGTTCTTTTTCCATGAGAACTGTATCTACCTTACCTAAATTAATGCTGATGTTCTTTCCATTAATTCTCTGAACAACACCTGTGATAATATCATCCTGCTTTTCATAATACTGTTCATAGAGACTCTTTCTCTCTTCTTCTCTGATTTTCTGTAAGATACCATTCTTGGCACTCTGCGTTGCAATACGTCCAAAATCTTTTGACTGAATCTCTATGTTTACAGTATCTCCGATATCATAAGATGCTTTGATATTTCTTGCATCTTCTAATGAAATCTGGGAAACTGTATCTTCAACTTCCTCTACGACTGTCTTTTGGGAATAGATATGGAATTCTCCTGTTTCTCTATCCATTGTTACTGACACGTTGTCTGCTTTGTTAAAGTTATTTTTATAAGCTACAACCAAATTACTTTCGATTGCTTCAAATAAAGACTCCTTACTAATTCCTTTTTCCTTTTCCAACACCTCTAATGCTGCAATTAATTCCTTGTTCATTTTTCCAATATCCTCCTAAAAATCAATCGTTAATTTGACGAGCGAAACATTTACTCTGTCTAAATTTATTTCACTACCATCTTCATCTTCGATAGTAATAGTATCTTTATCATAAGACTTTAACAGTCCTATATACTGCTTATTTCCGTTAAGGCTTCTATACAAATGTACCTCGATTTCTTCTCCGATACTTCTGTTAAAATCTCTATCCTTCTTTAAAGGACGCCCAAGTCCCGGGGAGCTTACTTCTAATATGTAAGCATCACTAATGAAATCTTTCTCATCCAGCAAATCACTCAAACGTCTGCTGACACTTTCTAAATCATTAATTGTAATGCCTCCCGGCTTGTCAACAAAAGCTCTTAAATACCAGCTGCTGCCCTCTTTGACATATTCCACATCTACCATCTCATATCCCTTTTCTTCTAAAATAGGAATCAGTAGTGCTTCTGTTTTTGATTCGTACTCTTCTCTTCTAGACACCTTAACCTCTACCTTTCTGCCTGATAAAGATGTTCTATTCTTTTAATGAACCTTATCCGGCTGACATAACAAAGAGCGAACCTTTGCGGTTCGCTCCTTCCACTTTAGTCAATATTTACCATATAACTATACTACCATATAATTAAGATGTCAACATTAATTTATTTTTTCTTCCTTTATGTTTTTAGAAATCAGATTCTATCTGATATATAAGTACAGTTCCGTTCTGGGATTTCTGTTTCTACCATTAACTTATACTACTTTAACTTTAATTTTATAGTTCTTTCTCGTTGTATGTAATTTCTTTTCAAACGTACGCATCATAACAGTAATAGTCGTTGTTCCTTTTCTTAGTGCTTTTATTTTTCCTCCTTGTGTAACCTTTGCCACTTTGTTATTTGAAGATGTAAATTTCAAAATATCATTTTTAATAAATCCAGCCTTCTTTTTCTTAAAAATGAATACTTTGGTCTTTATCTTATGTATATCTCCTTTTTTTAATTTAACTTTCTTTTTTGTCGCTGTAATCTTCGTCACATTTGCTGCCCGGTATTTCTTTGTGCCTGACTTTGATTTTGCAATTACGTATGCTTTATAACAATATTGAGACTTATTCCATGGATTAACAGTTTTTCTTAAATACGATGGTTTCATTATCTTTGTTTTAGTTGGAAAAACATCATAGTCGATATAATCAACACTCTTCGGTATTTTCACTTTCTTTATTTTTGTTTTCCCAAAAGCACAAGAGTATATTGAACGCAAATTGTTCGATAATTTTACACTTTGTAATGATGCACAACCATAGAATGCATCACGTTCAATAAAATCAACTTTGCTTCCTATTACTACTGTTTTCAAATTCCTGCATTTTCTAAACGAGCCTTCCGGAATGTATGAAATATTACCAGTTATTTTTACATTTTCAATATTAGTGTTCGTACAATCCGGTACGACACTGGTAAATGTCACATCTTTTAAATATTTATTTTTTATTAACACTTGCTGCAAACCATATGATTCTGTTACCGTTTTTGGAGCAATATACTCCCTTTCCTGCTTTGCACTTGGATAACAAAGCAATGATGTAACTTTCTTATTATATAGTATTCCATCAATTACTGTATACCGTGTACTGTTATCTTGCACAAAAATCTTTTCTAATGTTTCACACCATGTTAATCCCTCGGGTTTCAACATAGTGTCCATAATCTTTACAGATGTTATATCAGAAGTACAGGTAAATTTCTCTGCAAGTTCAGTTACTGCTATCCCGTCTATTTGTTTTGGGATTGTAATTTGTCTCTCTGTTCCTACATAATCTTCGATAAGAACATGTTTATTATTTGCAACCGTATCATTATGTACCTGATAGATAAATCCGTTCCAATTTAATTCTTTCTCATCAGCTCCTACATTTATTACTCCAACTGTTGTTACTATTAATGTAAAAACTAAAAAATATGATAATAATTTTCTCATACGCTTTCCCTCCTAAAATGCATTTTTTAAAATTTTGTATATTTGCCATCTCCCTGGATCGGCTTTATTCTTATAGTATATACCAAAATATATGTAATCACCCTTCAGCTGTATTCCTTCCGTTTCAGCATATGCACCAACTCCTAAATTACTATTAGTCACTATCATTAGCATATACACTTACACTAAAAATCAATACAAAACATAAAAATAAACAAACCAATTTTTTACCCATACCTTACTCCCTTCACTTTTTCTAATTTATTTTTATAGTTTCTATATCGTTTTTACTTTCCCCCACCTCCTATATAAAAAAGTCCCTAAACATCAACCATGATATAACGTCAGATTCTACCTGATACATTAATCTGATTATGCTTAGGGATTTTAGTTTATTAATGTTTTTCATAATACAATCGTCCATATTCTCTTGTATTGATTGTATCACTGCTTGCTTTTTTTTACAATATTTTACATTATTTATTATTTTAATCTTACCAAATTATAACTCTTCTTCTAATAAGAGATATTATACTATCATTTAACATTTTCAAACATCTCTATTTTAGAATGTTTTATCAGCTGCTCATAAAACTTCAATCCGACCACCGGGAAAAACTTTGATGTGAAATTCATAAACTTCGCATCTTTTCCCACAATGATTCTCGCCTTCTGTTTTACGACCTTCTTTATAATCTTTTTCGCCGCCTTGTCTACTTTAGACGATGCCATTTTTATCAGCCTGCTTTCTGAAATAACATACTGGTTCCTGAAAATATCCGTTCTGATAAATCCCGGACAGACATACCCGATATACATCTCTCTTCCAAGTTCTGCTATAAGCACCTCCGTATATGCTTTTAGAGCCGCCTTGCTCGCACTATAGATACTTGTTCCTATAATACCAGCCAGCGCATCAGAACTGGAAACATTCACAATCCCTGCCATAGTAGACTGACGAAGAATCGGCAGCATCGCATTAATTGCGTATCTGCATCCATGAAAATTAATATCCATACAAGTATGTACCTGTTCTTCGGTATAATTCACTGATTTATCAAAAGGCAGAAGGATTCCTGCATTATTTATCAACAAATCAACCTGTATATTATCTTCCAAAAGTTCTTCTACAAACTGAGTCCAGTTTTCCTGTACACTTACATCAAATATTCTATAATCAAACTCATCTCTTAAATAAGTCAGTTCTTCTTTTAAACTCATCATTTTTTCTTCTGACTGTCCGACTCCGATGACTTTACAATTCTGTTCTCTTATCAACTGAACTGTCAATGCTCTTCCAAGTCCTGATGATGCTCCGGTTACTAATATTGTCTTTCCATAAATCCAGTCCATAAAAAATTTCATATTCCTTTCAAAAATGTCTTGCAAAATTTCACTTTGCTGTTATAATAATACAGTAACATTTTTTTGGCTCGTTGGTCAAGTGGTTAAGACGCCGCCCTCTCAAGGCGGAATCAGGGGTTCAATTCCCCTACGAGCTGTTTTTCTTTTTGTTTTATTATTATTTTTATTTTTTTCATTTTACATCTTTTTTAAAGATGTATTTTCCTTTAGAAGCCACACCGCCGAGGTGTGGCTTTCTTTATGCAACGCACCTCGATTCCGTATCCTTCGGATACTTCATCTCATACGTTGCTCACTAGAAATCGAAGATGGATAACTGGCTGTCCTCAGGAAGTCCTTCAAGCAGTCCCAAATCTGACATTGTCTCTATAACCGTCTTACTTAACTTACTCTTCTCTCTCAAATCATTCTTTGAAACAAAAGGTCCATCTTGTGCCGCCACAGCTTCCACTAATGCATCTGCCGCCTTTTCTCCCAATCCTTCTATTGTATCCAAACTAGGCATCAGTTTTCCATCAATAATCTGAAAATCATGCGCCTTTGCCGTGTAAATATCTAATGGTAGAAATTCGAATCCTCTGGCATACATTTCTAAAACAATCTTCATATCTCCTAAAGAATCTTCGTCCTTCTTTGATGCTTCATGATTATTTTTCTTACGCTTTAATTCAGCCATGTAATACTCTAATTTTTCTTTTCCCTGACACATTGTTTCATAATCAAAGGCTTTTGCCCTGATTCCAAAAAATGCGGCATAATATGCCAATGGATGATATACCTTATACCACGCCACACGAAGAGCCATCATAATATAGGCAGCTGCATGGGCTTTAGGAAACATATATTTAATCTTTTTACAGGACCAGATATACCAGTCCGGAACATTATGTTCCCGCATAACATCCTCTTCCTGGCGCTCCTCACCGGTTTCTTTATCTTTATAAGTCAGAAGCCCTCTTCCCTTTCGCACATGTTCCATAATATCAAAGCTCACCTGAGGTTCAATTCCTTTGTCCATCAGATAAACCATGATATCATCACGGGTACATACAGCAGTCGAAATGGTACATGTTCCTTC
>CAQBGY010000284.1 GCA_948759685.1 uncultured Eubacterium sp. | reverse complement strand
AAACTGCCTGACGGCAATGCGATTGAGCTAATGGAGTGGCTTGACCGAAAGGATGTTGGGTGTAGTGTGTTTGTAACAACCGATGTCGAAACAGTTGCGGATGCTGTTGCATCATTCCGTGCAGGAGCAAAGGACTACATTAACAAGCGTCTTATCCGCGAACTGCTTATACCGAAAATCAAGACCTTAATCGGTAGAGATTACGACGACAACTTCCCATTACTGTTTTCTCGCAAAAGCGACGGGTGCCTGCGGGCGTACAGTGCCGCCCACATAGTGGCACCCACAAACCTTAATGTGTTGATTGTCGGAGAAAACGGTGTCGGGAAAGAGCCGTTGGCGCAGGAGATTTACGACATAAGCGCGAAAAGCAACAAGCCTTGTGTATTGCTTGACTGTGGAACGCTCCACTATCTGTCATTAAATCATAATGCCAAACAACCAATGACACTGCTGGATGCAGTGACGGCGCAGTTTCGTAAGGCTCTGGGCGGAACAGTCATACTTGACAATGTGCAACTGCTGTCGCTGGATATGCAGTCGATAGTTCTACATGTTCTGGCGAACAGCAAGCACGACACTCGGATTATAGCTACCGCAACACCAGATATTACAGAAATGGTGGCTGAAGGTAGTTTTCTCTCGGCGTTGTTCTACAAAATCAAGGAATTCACAATAACGCTTCCGCCTTTGTGCGAGTGTCAGGATGACGACATCCCGTTGCTTGCCGATTTCTACTTACGGCATTACAACACCGAATTTGGCAAAAACATCAAACGGTTTGATGCTTCTGCACAGAAAGCGATGCGCCTACATTCGTGGCCCGGCAATATCCGTGAACTTAAACACGTTGTACGAGTGGCAGTTCTGAAAACGCGTGGCGATATCATCACAAATAACAATCTTGAACTTGACACACCGGCAAGCAGTGCCCACATGAATTTTAATCTTGATGATTCCGGCATTGAAAAAGCAAAAATCACCGCCGCCATAGCCCATACAGGCGGCAACATGGCACAAGCCGCCAGACTACTCGGCATCACAGAGAAAACACTCTTGATCAAAAGGAAAAAGTATGGATTGAAATAATGTACCACTTTTTAGGTGGTATATTGCGATGCGAGTGGTATGCTCATATTACCTTATTCAGATAACAGCCTCATAAAACACGAAAAAGGTTATATAAATACAACCTTTTCAGAATTTATTATTAACTTTGTACGGATGTAACACGAATTCCGTATGAAGTATCTCAATATAAAGAAGGCACTTGCCGCTTGGCACAACATACAGCCCCTGTCCGAGAAAGACAGAGAGAGGTTGAGCCGTCGTTTTACTGTTGATTTTAATTACAATAGCAATCACATAGAGGGTAATACGCTGACTTATGGACAGACGGAAATACTATTGCTATTCGGCAAAGTAATTGGAGAAGCAGATGTGCGCGATGTTGAAGAGATGACAGCAAGTAATGTCGGTCTGCGTATGATGACGGAAGAAGCTGCGGTTAAGGATATACCCTTGACACAGAATTTCATACGGACATTGCACAAAACCCTTTTACGCGAAGATTACACCGTCTATCGTAATTTGCCGGGTGGCGTACAAACAAGCTATGTTATACACGCAGGGCAATATAAGACACGCCCCAATAGCGTAATCACAAGATATGGTGACAGATTCGAGTACGCTTCACCGGAGGAAACACCCGGACTTATGGCAGATTTAGTCGATTGGTACAATACAGCTGAACAGGAGGGAAAACTTTCTCCCGTGGAGCTTGCTGCATTATTTCACTACCGCTATATCCGTATCCATCCTTTTGAAGATGGCAACGGACGTATCGCCCGACTGATGGTGAATTATATTCTCACGCGCCATAATTATCCGATGATTGTAGTACGCAGCCGCAAGAAAAGTGAATATCTTGAAGCGCTCCATCAGGCAGATCTCGAAGTAGGTCCAGTGCCGAGCGACGGCGCCCACGCAGACATCAAGGATATACGCCCGTTTCTAAAGTATTTCAACGAACTGGTCGCGACAGAGGTGTATAACGATGTATTGTTTGTAAGTGAAAAAGATGAGAATGTCTGGTGGTATGATGGAGAACGGATTGCATTCCGCACGCCCAACTATACTAAAATCCTGAATGCTATGCGCACCCAACCGACACTGACACTTGCAGACATGAAAGACGAAACAGGCATCAGCATTACTGCTATCCAAAAATTACTTGACCAGCTCATCTCAAAAAAATATGTTGAGCGCGGCGAGAAAGAAGGGAGCTGGCGAGTATTTCTAACGCAATAATATCAAGGAATTGTTTACTTAATTATCTGCTAAAGATTGTAGTCCTGAACCACTTTTTGTTGTACTTTTGTAATAAGTATAGGAAGATCCTTATTTTGATATTTAATAATGAATATATCATTCTCCCAATATATCTCTGAGATTGATTTTCTCAGTTATTTTGATAAAGAAATTCTGCCTAAAAAAGGTGGAGGTAGGGATCATATGTCTCCATCATCTTATCGCAAGACCTTTATCAATGAAATAGAATGGTTGAAAGAGAAATGTATATTGGGAGAATATAAATTTTCTCCTTATCAAGAAAAATTAATTTTAAAAGGAAAAGGTAGATTACCTCGTGTACTTTCGATTCCAGTTGTCCGCGATCGTTTCGTCCTCTCAATGCTAAACGACTACTTAACAGAGGTAATAGGATTAAAATGCGAAGCTCCGAATAGGTATATATACTATATCATCAAGTATATTCAAGAAAATCAGCATACATCTATTCGCTATTTTAAAACAGACTTAGCGTCCTTCTATGACAATATCAATCATTCTGTTTTAATTAGACAGCTCTCCGATAAAGTCGAAGGCTCTGTATTAAAACTAATTTTGAATGCAATTACAACTCCTACTATATCCAATTCAACTGACACAAATCAGATTAACACAAAAGGTGTCCCACAAGGATTATCCATATCAAACATATTGGCGGCAACATATATGGAAGAATGCCACAATGCAATGAAAAGCTCTTTTGACAGAGGGCTCTTTTTAAGGTATGTTGATGACATTCTGGTATTAACATCGGATACTATTGATATAAAAGGCATAATAACTAATCAGATTTCGCGTTTTAATCTTGGATTAGAGTTGACAGAGGGGAAAACAAAGTCCGGTCAAATATCAGAGGATAGCTTTGATTATATTGGTTACCAAATAACAGCAAGCAAAATCTCTATAAAAAAATCAAATCGTGACAAATTTACCGATCGCATTGTCAGACGTTGCTTTCAAGCCAAGCTGCAATATTCTGACGCTCTGCTACGACCACGATTTATCAAAAATGATGATGAATTTTGTGAATATACCGAGGCTGATTTAAATTTGATGATTTCAGGCTTTAGAGTTGCCAATCATAATTATGGTTGGATTGCATACTTTCAGCAGATTACGGATTTATCAATTCTTTACCAGATTGATGCATTAATAAAAAAATCTATCGGAAGAGAATTATTTGAGAAACTTAGAATAAATTCGATTGTGCGTACATACTTTGACATTAAACACAATGATGGACGCTCAATATTAGTTGACTTCGATAAAATTTCCAATAGAGGAGAGCGAATAGCTTATCTTAAAAAGTTTGGCTATTATAAAAAAACAGAATCGGAAGACATTTCAGATGAAGATGTAAATAGACGATTCAGTAAGATGTTACAAGACTTTGTTAGAAAAAGTGAAATTGACATTCGAGAGTTATCATAATCACAAGAAGGAAGGGTATGCTGCATATGCAGGACTGGCATTTGTCAGTATTGGTAAGACTATCCTTTTGCATAAGGACATTTGGCCGTTTATACGGAATCGTTTACGTTTTAATTTTATTCCCTTCCTTCTTTAAATACAACTAAATATGACTGAAATGCTAAATAAAATGGCTGAAAGATGTTGGAAAACAGCCATAGCCCGCTTTGAATCAGCAAGACGGATGAAACGTTGTCATAATGCATCTACACTATGCATTGCAATGGTATCGTTGGAGATAATTGTAATAAACTTGTTGATATTCATAACAATAGTTCGGTAAAAACAGTGTATCTATTTGAAGACCAATGAGTTGCAGAAATAGCCTAAATCCAATACAACGCATTGGATATCAAGTTGTTACAAGCTTTTCATCACAGAAATTACCGAACTATTGCATAAAACAACTTGAATTAAACGAGGTCATTATTACGATTACTACTGTTGGACTGTCAATGTTTGTACTTGTTCTGTCGCTGATTGTTTCGCATCTAAAATATGAAAAACGAGAAGAGCAATATCACGAATGCGGATTAGAACTTTCAAATTTAGAACAAGATATTAGAATCTACCTTGCCAGTAGCAAAGATATCTCGCATGAAACATTGAAATATTATAATAATCAATACAACTCCATTCTTCAAAAATGGAATTTAAATCATTCTGACACTGACTTTGAGTGGGCAATTTATAAGAATGGCAAGTTACACAAAGAAACTCCAGAAAATGTTAATTGGAGAAGGAATACATTTTTAGAAGTAAAATGGCATATTCTAAGATCGGATAGTATTTACCATCTTATTACAGCGTTGGGTTTTATAGCCATCATTCTTATAATTGCATCTAGCCGACCTGTATAAATCCCCACAAAAGACTCTAAAAATCGATCTGTATAAACTCGGAATTTGCAAATATATAAGAATATATCGACTAATGATACGATATCAAAATGTAATAGATTTTCTAACATACAAAATTTTAATATCAATATTTGACAGATACTCATATAGTTTTACTATCTTTGCAGTAGAGTTCTTGCAGCGGCAAGGCAACAGATTATTGAAAATCGCAGAAGCAGAGAGGTGTCCCAAGAGGGTACGTTCTGCATTTTGGCTAAGATAAACGTATTGAACTCCAGCGAGTTGGTGAAATATTCACAGCCTCTCCGGGGTCACAGAAGGGTCTATCAGACCGACGAATTCCTCTGAAAATC
>CAQBGY010000283.1 GCA_948759685.1 uncultured Eubacterium sp. | reverse complement strand
ATTTTTATAGTCAATGAAAAAAAGAAGGCGCATCGTGTATTACGACACACCTTCTTACTGTCTTTTTTTCTTCAAGGTGGTGCTACCAGCAACCGAAAACGGGTTGTTATGACACTATCTTTCAGTAAGTTGTATCTTTGCTACGATGTAAGTCCCTTGAATAAGGTTTTCACAGCTTTGCACCGTTCAACACAAGTTTGTATCTTGGGTACGATTTCTGAATGCAAAGATAAGTATTATTATATGAAAGCAATATTTTGCTCTTCATAATTTGAATACGGTTATCGTTTTTTCTTCCAATAAGGTTTAGTCCAAAAAGAGTACCCTGAATTGCGATAGCTTCGTTCTGGAACAGCAGCCTGTAATATTCGATCCATATCATAAGAATTGAGATAATTGTCCTTTTTAGCTATGAAAGGATCAAGCCAATCAGCTTTCTCTCTAGCCCATTGTATCTTTGCTAGCAGTTCATCATCAGTTTCACCATCTTCAATTGCATGGTTCTCAAATGCATTAATATATTCTCTTAAAATATTAGTTTTTCGAAAACGTTCAGCAGAGTATAATAGGTCTTTAAAGTCTTCTAGCTCTTTTCTTTTCTCTTCTTCGAATTCTTCTCTTTTTCGTTCTTCTTCTTTACGTCGCTTTTCTCTCTCTTCTGCTTCAATACGTTCTGTCTTTCTATTATCTGCTTCAATCTCTAGGTATGCTACTATACTAATTATTTTATCTTCGATTTTAGTATAAGCCGTATCATGAACTAGTGTTGGGCTATGAAAGCTCGAACTATGATAAATATAAAACTGTAATTCGCCAGAAAAGATATTATTATTGTTATCACAGCGATTACTGCTATTAGGATTTTGCTTTTTTCTTTCAGTTAATCTTATTTGAATTTCCTCACCATCAACAATGGCATAGGTCTGATTGTCTTTGCATTTAATACTATGTCCTCTAAAAATTAAGCCTTTTATAATTGTATCAAAAATAGATAGTGCTCTATCTAGCATATTCTCAGAAACATAGAGGTCTAACGTTTCTCTTATTTTACTTTTATAGGGATTTTTCTTTAAATATTGATTTTCTGATCGCTGTCTGAATTTTTCTTTTGTGTCGATTATTAGAGGATTTTTAGCATATAAGACTTCTGGAACCTTAAAGCATGAAATATCACCACTGCAAATTTCCAGTTCACGTTGCTTGTATGGATTTACGGATTTCTCCATTTCTACTTTAGGTTCTTTGGCTTCTTGAAGTGTTGTTGATTGAGTTGCGTTTGTTTCCTCTTGTTGGAACGGTAGAGGTGTGACTTGCTTACCATATTTCAGTTTTGCCCAATACCCCAAAGGTGGTGTGGGTATATTCATCGATTTACAGCGTTTTCTTAAACCATTATCTGAAAGACCAAAACGTTTACATATGGTTGTCATTGGCTCAGACCATACTAAGTCATATAATTCTTTGCGTGTCAGTTCCATACTGATTGAGTATTAGTAGTTTCTCTTTGATGTATATTTTTCTTGTAGAGTAGCAACACGTCCCTTCTCAACCCATTTAATTAATTCGTCCTCAAAGAAATAAACTTTGTTTCCTTGTATATAATGAGGTATGGTTCGGCTTCTGACCATTTTATTGATGCCATTTTTAGTTTGATTTAGAATTTGACATGCTTTTTCAATATTTATAGGTCTGTGCTTATCAACCCCTAAACCTAATTGTGACTCTATATGTTCAAGTAAAACTCTCATTTCAGCAATTTCATTTATAAGATAATTTACTGCTTTAGGAGTGTTTTGCAAAGTCAACTCCTCTTTATTGATTGTTTCATCAGTATTCATATGCCAAACAGTTATATTGATTAATAATGCTATGATAATGTAGCTTACTGTTGATTTATAATATAATACCCCCCCGTTTTTTGTGCCCCCCTAAACTCAATTAAACCTGATTTAACTAAAGAATTTAAGTGGCGTTTTGCTGTTGGAATACTTTTCTTTATTAATTCTGCAATCTTGGACGAATTGAGTCCAGGATATTTCTGGATTATCTTTAAAACTTCTTTCTCCTTGCTATTTACAGTATCATTTACAGTATCATTTACAGTATCATTCTTGATACTGATACCTCTTTTGAATATAACCGTAAACATCCCGTCCGTATGAAAATCAGGCTCAGGAAGATTGGCTTCTTTCATAGCTTCTTGCATACGGGGAATGCCGGATGCCACCCTTTCAACCAAATGCATACGGGTAAACAATCCAAAGATTAATGGGTTGCGTGTCATGCTCTTGTGTCCGAAATCTTTAGCTACGATAGGCAAAAGCCCTCCGGGATTAGAAACCTCTACCCGGTCATCAAACATTTCTATTGTAATGGTTGCTCCCTGTTCGTAATAATCACGATGTGAGAGAGCGTTAATAATGGCTTCTTTAAACACAGTAAGAGGAATTTCCCAAATTTCTTCTCTTGGTCCTGCTCCCTCAATTTTATAAGCTACTTGCAGTTTACTTTCTAGCCATGCCATAGCCTGCAAATATTGTTGGTATAGTGGACCGCCAAAGGTTTTATCATCAATGATATATACTTTGGTTGTTCCTTTGAAAAGGACACATCTTGTTACTGCGTGTGGAAACTTTCGTTCAGGTTGTTTCCCAAAGAACATGGCTGTTCCATTCTTGGCTACTCCGTTATCCGTAAACAGTTCCAAATTCTCAAATATCTGTTTGTTGGCAGTCGATGGACTTAGCTTTGCTTCCGTGCGAAAGTCTTTTATCGCTTGTTCATCTGCATCTGTGTAAATGTTGAACCACGAACAAGGGATAGCATCAAAAAATATTTTGTTGCATTCCTGAAAGAAACTGCGCATTTCTTCGACAGTACGAAGTTTCTGTGAGTTTGCTCCCTCACGCACAAAGATAGAACCGGAAAATATATAAGGTTTATCTTTCCCTGATGGAACATCAATTACCCAAACTGTCTTATCCTCGATATTTACCGCATACATATCACAATGGAGAGCTGGAGATATTTCACTGATAGAGCCTTGAATGGCTGAACGTTTGTCATTTTCCAAACCTGTACCAATAATCTGTCCGTTATCATCTACGCCGATAAGCAAATATCCTCCGTCAGCATTAGCGAAAGCGCAAATTTCCTCTGTTAGTTCACGAACTTTTGAAGGTACACGAACTTTAAACTCTACATTATAGCCTTCTCCGCTATCGATAAGTGATTGTATGGTTTCTGTATTTGTCATAGACATCTATAAATATAATGCAAAAATAGTCATTTCTATTGTTTTAATAACTCTAAAAACAAGGATATATATATGGTTTACTTCAAATTGTTCTTTCTGAAATTAGAGGGGCTGCATCCTCTATACTTTTTGAAAAACTTATTAAGATGGCTCTCATCGGTAAATCCCAATTCTTCAACGATTTCACAAATTCTCATTTGACTATGTAATAATCTATTTTCTACTAACTTTAGTTTGTAGTTTAAAATGTATTGCTGCATAGTTTCATTAGTATGTTTTTTGATATATCGTCCTAAATAATTCTCCGAAATGCCAAAATGTTGGCTTATATCTTTTGCTCTGATTTTACCTGTTTTATAGATGTTTGCTTGAATATACTGCAATATGTCAAGCGATTTGTCCTCAGAGCATTCATCCACCTGTTCAGGCAAGAACATTGCGATATTGCGTGCTACCACAATAATAATCGTATTAATTATTTGTGTTATAATCTCCTTGCTGTATAAATTTCGGTTAATATATTCCCTGATAATCGCTTCAATCATGGGTTTCACCAATAGCTTATCTACTTTATTTCTTAGTATACAACCGGGTTGATGATTAGCATGTTGAAGAATAAACTCCAGTCTTTGGATATTTTCAGCACCGAAAACAGAAGAATGTATATATATGTCGTTAAACTTGATGTCGACAAACTTAGTTGTTGTATGGATTTCGAAAGAATGCGTATCTCCGGGAGTAATCATAAACAAATGTCCGTCATGATAAGGAAACATATTGTTGTTAATCCATTGGATGCCTGTTCCTGAAAGAATATATACTAATTCAAAAAAGGTATGTTCATGCTCTTTTAGCAAGGATTCGGCAAGCTCGCTAAAACTAATTTCGAATGGTTGATGTAGGTTTTCTCTTTTCATGCCATAAATATAGCCCTAAAAAACGGATTAATACCAAAATAACGAAAAATAATACCTAAAATTAGCCGAAAAATCGGTATAACTTTGCAATATATTTAAAATTATAGCTTATGAAAACTGAAATGGAAAAATGTTTGGCAGGTGAATGGTATGATTGCCACGACCCGTTTTTTATGGATTTGAAAAGTAAAGCTCATCACTTGTTGATGAAATATAATTCTTTGCCGTATGAACAAAAGACTGAAAAATATGCCGTACTAAAGGAAATGTTTGGAAGTATAGGCGCAAATGTTTCTGTCGGTCATTCGTTTATATGTGATTATGGATGCAATATACATATCGGTGATAATGTCACCGTAAATACTGGTTGTACATTTGTCGATTGCAATAAGATTACCATAGGGAACAATGTGCTGGTAGCACCTAATGTACAAATCTATACGGCAACTCACCCGGTAGAGTTTAATGAACGACTTGTATTGACAGAAACCCCGGATGGCTGTAAGTATGTCCGTCGAACTTTTGCCCTCCCTGTCATGATAGAGGATGGCTGCTGGATTGGCGGTGGAGTAATTATTTTACCGGGAGTGACAATAGGGCAAAAATGTGTGATTGGTGCAGGAAGTGTTGTAACCAAAGATATTCCGGCAAATAGCTTGGCGGTAGGAAATCCTTGCCGGGTGATACGGAAAATCAATCAAATGTAAGGTTATGATTAAATTAGTAGCCTTTGACTTAGACGGTACAATCGGAGATACAATTCCCATGTGCCTCAAAGCCTTAAAAAAGGCAGTAACTCCCTATGTTACTCTGTAGATACTAATTGAAAAGTGCGCTGTATTCTAATTGAAAAGAGCTCCATCC
>CAQBGY010000282.1 GCA_948759685.1 uncultured Eubacterium sp. | reverse complement strand
TTTTAAAACTTTTATACCTGCCGAATTAGCAGAAGAATATTTAGCCGGAGCGGTATTATTGGGGGCTGCACCTTGCACGGCTATGGTATTCGTGTGGAGTTATCTCACTAAAGGGGATGCCGCTTATACGCTGGTACAAGTTGCAGTGAACGATTTAATCATATTGATAGCGTTTGCTCCTATCGTTGCTTTCTTGCTGGGGGTTGGCGGCGTATCTATTCCGTGGGACACTTTAATGTTATCTGTTGGCTTGTTTGTTGTGATACCACTTGCTGCTGGGGTCATTACCCGCATAATGATTATACGCCGTAAAGGGATAGAATACTTCAATAATGTATTTATTAAGAAGTTTGATAATTATACGGTGGGTGGGCTGTTATTGACACTTATCATCCTATTTTCATTTCAGGGAGAAACGATACTGAACAATCCTCTGCATATCGTATTGATTGCAGTTCCGCTCGTGCTGCAAACGGTTCTGATATTCTTCGTTGCCTACGGTTGGGCGAAATGGTGGAAATTACCCCATGATATTGCTGCGCCTGCCGGAATGATTGGAGCAAGTAATTTCTTTGAATTAGCGGTTGCTGTGGCTATTTCTCTATTCGGTTTACAATCCGGGGCTGCATTGGCTACGGTGGTAGGTGTGCTGGTTGAAGTTCCGGTTATGTTGATGTTGGTAAGGATTGCAAATAATACACGGAAATGGTTTCCGATTACAAAATAATTGTAGATAAAAAGGAGAATGTGTCCATTCTGACACATTCTCCTAATGGAATGTTTTTGTTTTACTATCACTTAGTTTACCGTTGACAACAGCAAGTATGTGTATGGCAAGACCTGTGATTTAAGTGATGATGATGTCTACAGTTTCTATGGCTTAAAGTACATCCGACTAGTGACATCAATAAAACTAAAGTAAATGCTATTCCTAGAATTCTCATATTATTGTTGATTTTGAGTTTATTTTATAATTTAAAATCTGAGTTTAACACCCGCATTCATTACAAATCCATCCAAAGGAGCATAAATATCCCGGAAAACAGGATTAGATATACTTCCGGTATATATAGTATCAAAGCGGGTTTGCCGTCTGTCGGTGAAGTTTTCAAAGTTAGCATACAATGAAAACATCTCCCATATTTTTTCAATCATGAAGCCGCACACCACATATTGTTTTCCTTTTTGTCCGTCTCCTAGTTTTTGGGGGCTGAAATAATAAGCCTCTAATCCTATTTTCCATTTATCTTCTACTTCATACATTAGAATACTGTTCAACCTATGTTTCGGAGTTAATATATTCTCTTGTTTCACCCCATTTTCTTTGGTTCGGGTATCGGTGTATGTATAGCCTAAGTATAAGTGGAAATCTTTGTATCCGATTTTTACATTCGTTTCTCCTCCTTTGCTATCTGTATTGCCGGATATGTTGTTAAGTCGATATAGCCCATCTTTTGTAGATTGCAATAATAAAGGATTATCGAGATAAGTGTAGAAGAATAATTGGTTTATGCTGAAAGTTACATTTCCATCGAAGATTGATGTGACATAATTAAAGTCTAAATTCAAACCATAACTTCTTTCGAGCTTGTTATTGTCTTTATCAATTGGCAATACATTCTGATATTGTAGCCTTTCGCTATCCTCTGTAAATATGGTAGGTGATTTATAGCCAAATCCTCCTCCAAGTCGAGATGAAAACTTATCCGTAATTTTGAAATGTGCAGAAACTCGTGGTAGAATTGCTGCGCCATAATCCGGAATATAGTCTGCTCTTAATCCGGTTTCCAGATTCAACCATTTTGTTGCCTCCCAATTGTTTTGTACGAATGCTCCCATGGTTGTCTGGTTGTAGTCTCTTAACTGAAAATCAGTAAGTTTCTTTTCATCAAATTTGTCTGTCCATAAGTTGAGACCAGCCACCCATTCTGTTTTTTGATTCGTGCGTGTGTAAGTCAATTCACTAAAGGTAGATACCTGAGTACCTTCAAAAGTATAAGTGGGTACACCGATATTTCTATTGAAGTATGTTACACTGTTTTTGAAATCAATTCTGTCTTTTTCGCCGAATTTGTGTTCGAATGTCAGTTGTGTGGAATGTCTTTGAGTCTTGTTTTTCTCGAAATAGGAATGTGTGTCATTTCCATTTCCTTTAATATACTCAATATCCCCGCCCAAACGGTCTTCAAACATAGCATTTAGCCCTACACTCATTTGCGTGTTCTCTGAAAAATAGAGAAATAATTTGGGGTTGAAGACATATCTGTCAAACTGCGGAATGGCTGTGAATCCGGTGTTAGAGGGGTCGTAAGCCCAATTTCTGTTGTAGGAAGCAAAAATGGTTGTACCGACCTTTTTGAATCGTTGCCCATAGAAAGCGCTGACGTCCAAACCTTTTCCGGATGTCCCGTTAAGATGCAGACCTAAATCTCTTTTCTCTTCGGGAGTTTTTGAGATAAGATTAATCAAGCCTGCTATTGCTCCACCGCCATATAAAGTTGAAGTTGAGCCTTTGATGATTTCCACTTGTTTTAAGTCAAGAGGTGGCGTTTGCAATAATCCCAGTCCGCTCGCTGCACCAGCAAAAACGGGGAATCCATCTTTTAATATTTGTGTATATCTGCCATCCAATCCTTGTATGCGGATTGATGCATTTCCGGATGTGGCAGAAGTTTGCTGGGTGATAATACCTGTGCTTTCGTTTAGTAACATACGAATGTCGCCCGGTTTCATGCTCCCTTTTTCTCCTAGTTCTTCGCTTGAAATAAATTCAACACGGGTCGGGATGTTTTGAATAGTGCGTGTACCTCTGGTTGAAGAAATGGTAACTTCTTCCAGCATTTCATCATCTTGTTCCAAGAAGATTTCGACCGGAGCTGAAGAAGATAAAGGGAATGTGTATGATTTGGTTTCCGATTCATAGCCTAAGTAGCTGAATGTGATATGTTGCTTTCCGTCAGGTATGTTCGAAATGGTGATTATTCCGTTTTCATCTGAGCTTGCTCCATTGGCGGTTTTATTAAGAACGGCATTCACGCCAACCAGTATCTCTTTAGTATCTCCGTCTTTAACGATTGCTTTAAATATGTTTTGCGCACAAATGCTTTGTGCCAGCAATGTAATTATTGCCAGTGCTATTAATTTAATTTTCATTTTTCTTGTTTTGTCAATTTAGTGCCACACACTTAATCTGTATTATAATAAGTGCACGACGTACTGGTGATGAAACAGCGGTTTCATCATCATGAATTTAATAAATAAATGGTGAGGTCATATTAATTATGACATACAGAAATCTGCTAAATTCATCAACTTAGGCGGCTGCCAAATTGAGGAAGAGAAATGAGGAATCATTTTCTCTTTGTAAAACGAAAGGTTATTATTTAATAGAATTAATTCGGCGGTTGGTGAATGAAACAATTTGGGTATTGGACAACCTGTGCATGTGTTGCAATGTAGAAATGGTGAACAATTGCAGTCTGTACATGAGGAACCATCATTATCAGCACATGGTTCTTCTGTTTGTTCATTAGCACATTGAAACAGACATTTGTCTTCAAGAAAGCATGGAACTGTTGATAATAACAGCACCCATAAAGCTAATATGTAGGACAAATGTTTCATTAATATCTATGCTTTGTTCTGATTTTGAGCTGCAAAATTAGTTATTTATATTTTATAAACAAAACATTCTGCAATTTTTATTATATCTATTAAGAAGTTTGACAATTTTATGGTGAGGTGACCGCTACTGACACTCATTATCTTGTTTTCATTCCAAAGAATAACATCACCAGTGTAATAGTCCAAATAGATAGACTGATTACCATTGGCAAGTTGCTTAAACCGGATTCTTACAGGCTCCTTCAATTTTGCCTCTTGTTTCTTCTTCGCCATACTTATGTTTTTATTTTGTTACCGATGGCAAATATAGATATTTTTTTTGTTACTCAACGCTATTCGAGTAACAAACTGGTAACAAAATAAACGCATTTATTGGAATTAATAGGAAAATCGGAAAAACAAAGGAAAAGATGAATATAAACAGCAAATAACTAAATATCAATATCTTATATTCATTATTTTATCTCATTCTTTCTCTTTTTCCATAGCTGCCATGAGTTGATAATGTTTTGCCACACCACATAACTACCCGGACCGACAGACGATAAAGGATTAAGATACGTAACCGCCATCCAAATAGCTAGTACTGTATTTTTTTGCCCCAATGCCTGTCCTGCACTTATACGGTCATTATATGCACTACCAATTCTTTTACCAAAATAAAATTGTAAACAACAAGTTACTAAACCGGCAAAAGCAATCAACATCTCTACCGTTACATCAGCAGTACTGTTAACCAAAGAGCGAGTAGTCTGCCCCATTACAATGGTCAATGCTACCGCCCATAAATAAAAAGCCGAAGTATGATATTTCAGTAAAAACTTGTGGAGCCGGGGAATATAATAACGGAATAATAAAGCGATAAAAAACGGTGCAAGCAACAATGGAAAAACCTTACTTAAAATCTTAAGAAAAGCAATACCAAAAGTAACATCTGTATGTGGTTCAACCAATGGAAATATCAAAGGAACTGCTATTGCAGCCAAAATATTTGAAAGCAATGTATAAGTAGTCAAACTGGAAGCACTTCCACCTAGTTTTCCCGTAATTACTGCCGCTGCCGTAGCAGTAGGACAAATAAGACAAACCATAGCCGCCTCGAATATCTCCTTATAAGATTCATCCATCGGACAAAATATTAACAACAACGCAATAATACCACAAGAAATGGCTTGAATAGCCAACAACCAGCCATGCCATACTCTAGGAACCAACTCTTTTGGTTCAATTTTACAGAATGTAAGCAACAATTGGGCAAAAATCAAGGAAGGAGTTAAAAAAGAAATCAACCCATTCATAAATGGCTTTGTCGGCTCCAGAAAAGTGAAGTTGGCAAAAACAAAATAACCGATAACTCCTGCAAGCATCGCTAGAGGTAACGTCCAATTCTTCATAAACTTAAGCAAATCCATCTTT
>CAQBGY010000281.1 GCA_948759685.1 uncultured Eubacterium sp. | reverse complement strand
TCTCCCTTTTTCAGACTGATACCTTTAGAATCGTGATCTTCCCAGCTATGGTCAGCTCCGGCAAGCGCATGGGAGCTTCCGCCTATTCCGTATTCCTTTTTCAAAAATGCTGCCGCTTCCTTGCTGTCATGCCCCTCCATAAAATAGTCATAGATACGGAAAGAGCCGTGTTCAAAGCCGCTTCCCCTGCCAAGCCGGTGGTCAATCTCGTCCTGTGTAATAAAATCTTCTTTCTTCACTTCCACATGGTCAGATACCGGAAAGGTTTTCTTCTGCAAGAGCAGGTTGTCAAGCTCTGCCCTGAGTTCCTCTTTTGGCATGACAGAACGGAAACGCAGTTTCTTTTCGCCGCTTTCAAGCTGTGCAAGCGCTTTGTCCATGTGGGAAGCTACCATATCCACACCCTCCGGTGTCGATAAAATATCCACTAACCTTGCATGGGAGTCCGGATAATTTGCAAATTTCATTTCCAGTTCTTCCGGCGCTTCCCCCATGCCGTCACGGAAAAAGAAATACAGATGGTCTGCAATACGCCCACGTTCCACCTCATCCACAAGGTAGGCTTCATTTGCCCCCATATAAGTGCCGTTTTCCACCTGTGAGCGTATCTGTGTTTCAATCTCCTGCCAGCTCATGGTAAACTTAGGATTTTCTATCGCTGATGTGCCATCCCCCGCTGTCATGCCCTGCCCGTCAAACCAGACGGCTATCTGTTTTCCCTCAAACTCAAAACCTTTCCCGGTAGTTTTGTATTCTTTTTTCAGAAACTCTGCCATTTCCTCCGGTGTCTTGCCCTGCTGGTACTTGGCATAGATGCGCTTGCGGCTGTTCTCCCTGCCGCCCCCGCTTCGCAGGATCGTGTCAAGCTGCTCTTTTGTAATTACTTCTTTTGTCGGTTCAGGGCTTGTTTTTTCTGCCGGGATAATGCCAGCTTCCGCCTCTTTCATGGCAATGCTGCCTACCTGCTCCGTGAACATGGAAAAGAGGTCAAGCTGCTGGTACATCCCGTTTGTGTCGATCTGCTCCGCCTTTTCCCCCGGAAGCAGGTATACGCCATCTTCAATATAGGAATTTACAAAGAAACGGGCATCTTCCCATGAAATCCTTGCTTCCGCTTCACGGGTAAGGTAATGCCCCTTCCACATGGTCAGACCGTCCTCATCCGCACGGTATCCCACCCGCATCTCCCCAATGTCAAGCTCCGTAAATTCTTCCATGCGGAACGAATTTTTCAGATACTCTGTCTGCATCCTTGTATCCTGCTCCATTGCAAAATATCCCGCAATTTCCGGTCTTTTATGGATAAGGAAAGCATCAGAACACAAAATCCCTTTCTGTATCTCCACCGCTTTCTCTGCAAACTCCAGATTCTCCAAAAAAGAGCCGGACAATGAATCTTCCCCGCTGCTGCGGTCATTATCCGGCTTCACTGCTTCCTTATTCTGTTGTAATCCGCTGTTTAAAGGCTGTAAACCAGCTCCGTCAGTACGCTTTCCTCCGCCGAGTGCCTGATTGTGTTCATCTTCGCCACCCATTTCATCTGATCGGACGCTTTCAGCGCTTCGTCCACTCCCTCTGCTTTCGCCATCTGCTCTGTCAGGAAGTCCATCCTCTCCTCTGCCTGTTTCTGTATCTCCAGACAGTGTGCTTTCAGTTCTCCCGTCAGCAGAAGCCCGCTGTAAATCCCCCTCCGGTGTTCCTTCAGATAATTCCTGTGCATCAGCCCGTACTTGGTCAGCGGCTCCTCCGGCTCGCTGTCCGGTATCAGGTTGGGTATCAGATAATCCCCGTTCTTCTCGTATGTCAGTTCCATGTGCAATGCCCTCCGTTTCTATATTTTTAACAGCCTGTTCCCCTGTCACATATATTGGTATATCCGTTCTTGTCTGCAAAACACTTTCACGCTTTAAAGCATTATAGCGTGGCTCTGGTGTATTTGCAAGCACTTTTTGGGGATTTTTTTCTATATTGTCGGTCTGTACCCCGTTTGCCTTTTCTTTTGCCTTGTTTCGGGCAATATGGCGGTCATACGCCGCAACAGTTTTACCGATTTCCATGAGAATAGGCTTGCACATATCCGTGGTGGCATTGCCAATCACGGATAATGCCTTTGTGGTATTAAACTCACTGATATAATCAAAATTCAGCTCGTCTTTCCACAAGTCCATGTCAGCGCCGCACCGGGATAAAAGGGTATATGCGATGCTTGCGGAAAGCGTTTCCCTAAGCCGCAGCCCCACATTCAGATCGTCAAGTTCCTCTAAGAAGCTGCCCTCCTTTGCATAGGACATATCCTGCATCAGTTCCCCGTAATAATCTTCCGCAATCCTCCCTGCAATCTCCATGAGCCTGCTTTCAAAGGAATTGTCTTTATCGGTTGCGCCGTATGTTTTTTCAAGCTGTGCAAGCACAGCGTCCTTGTGTTCCTCCCTGATCTCCCACAGGTACGGGTCTTTCCCCAGCCTTCTTGATTTATGTACGTCCGAAACGTCAAAAACATATTTCAGCCTTGGGCGCTCGCTCTCCCGGTCAAAAAGCGCAATCCCCTTTGCCCCACGGTTTACCCAGCAGAACATTTTTTCATTCCATGTTTCCATCGTGGCACAGGCGCCCGCATCCGGTCTTTGTGCGTAGATAAGCATCTGGTCATCAAACGGGTACCGGTACAGCCTTGCGGCAGTAGTCAGGTACTTCGCCCACTCCTCCCCGTTTTTTGACACCTGCCTTGCAGTTTCCCCCGCAAGCAGGGAGATTTCATGGTATTTCTTTGAAACAAGATATTGTTCAGCCATCCGCACCCTCCTTAATCATAAAACCCGTTTTCCTCAATGCCTTTTTCCAGAATGGACGCTACCAGCGTATCCAGCTCCACGCCGTTTATCTCGCTGACCACAATCAGCTTTGCAAGGGTATTCTTTTCCACCGGGACCGTATAGCGTTCCTGATCCGGACACAGCTCACGCACACAGACGCCAAGCGCATCTGCAATCTGGCAGAGTGTGCTTATGTCTGCTTCCCGGATACCTGCCAGAATATCCAGCAGCGTATTCTCACGGACTCCGGAAAGCGCCGCCAAACCCGGTATGCCCATATCCATATCTTTCATCACATTTAAAATCTTATCGCCTGTGCTTAAAATTTCCATTCCCATTGCCAGTCCCTCCTATTCTGCCTTGTTCCCGAAAGAAAAGGCTGTGTTTTCTTTCGCTTTTGTGGCTGTAAACTTCGCTTTCACTTCTGCCACCTCAGACTCCAGAACCGAGAACATTGCTTCCACCTGTTCCGGCGTATAGTCATAAGCCGACCTGTTGGCAAGGTTCTCAATCCTGCCGATGGCATCAATCGCCTTGTTCATGCGGTACTCCCCAAGACGGATAAATTTCTCCGCTTTCGTTTCTTCTGCCTTTTCCGCAGGTACGTTTACTGTTGCATTTTTCATAATTCCACTCATTGCCATATCCTCCATTTTCCATAAAATCTAAGGGCATACAGATTTTTCCGTATGCCCCGTGGTTCCTGTATGTTTTTATCATGCTTATGATAAATCCGCATCACTGCCAGCCGTCCGGCTGCTGTTGATATATTCAACAAGATCGTTCGGGAATCCGCCTTCCAGTACCTCCCGGATATCATTGATACACTGCCCAAGAAGCTCCCTGTCGCTGTCCCACCCTTCACAGGCATTTTTGATTTCCCTGATACGGTCTGTATTTGATATTTTTCTTTTCCGTGAAAGTTTTTCAACCCCCGCAATCCGGCTGTCCGTAATAATCCCGATATTTTCAATCCCTTCGAGGATATATCTGAGGAATCCGGCTTCGTTCGCAGTCAGGTATATCCCCCTTGCCGCAGGATTTTTTTCTTCTCCGTCCGCTGTGGGAGAACCGGGTCCGTCACTTCCGGAAGTCCCGCTTTCCTCCTGATTGGAAAAATATTCTTCCCAAAATCCGTCATCCGGCTCCATGTCAGATGCAGGCTTCCCGCATCTGTCATTGTACTTTTTTACGGCAAATGCCGCAGCGGAAATGGCAGTTCCCGCCGCAGCCATGCTGAATAAAATTCTTCCTGTTTTTTTCATTTTCAATGTTCTCCTTTCTTTTTCTGCTTCGGAAATTCCATCTTTATCTTATACTGAAAACCTTTGATTTCCTTCCCGTCTTTGGTATAGGAATAATCCTCCACTCCCTCCGGGATAAGGTAGGCATCATAGCTGCCTTTCTTCCCTTTCAAACCTTTTACGAGGGTCTTTTTCCCCTCCAGCATACTTTTTACCTGGCTGTCGGTAAGCGCTGCCCCCATTGCCCGTGATACGTTCATGCCGCACTTGTTTTTACAGTAAGCGCCGAATTTTCCTTTTACCACATCGCCGCCGCACTTCGGGCATTTTCCAAGAGATTCCTGATTACTGCCCCCGAACATGGATTTCTGTTCATCACTGATACTGTGATAGGTCTGCACAAGCCTGTTTACCATATCTTCTATGCCGCCCATAAACTCCTGCATGGAATACTCGCCCTTTGACACAAGAGTAAGTGCATTTTCCCAATCAGCGGTAAGTTTCGGCGATTTCACCACATCAGGAAGTACGGCGATGAGCTTCACACCGTCCTCCGTGGGTATCATCTGTTTTTTCTCCCGCTTCACAAAACCGTCCTTTACTAACTTTTCAATCACGTCTGCCCTTGTTGCAGGTGTGCCAAGCCCCCTGCGCTCTGCGTCTGCCCCGATATCCTCTGATCCGGCACGTTCCATAGCAGACAATAAACTGTCCTCCGTAAAATGTTTTGGCGGCTGTGTGAAATGCTCTGATACCTTTGTCTGCACTCCGTCAAATGCCTGTCCCTCCGACAGTTCCGACAGCTTTTTCTCCTCTTTTTCCTTATCCTCCACTGTCTTATAGGAACGCCTGAAAGCCGCTTCAAAGTCTTTCCAGCCATTTCTTGTTACGGATTTCCCGGAAACCGTAAAAACAGAGCCGTTACAGTCAAACTCCGCCTTAACCGTTTCATACTCATGCTTTTCCCCTGTGGCACAGAGTAAGCGGTTTGC
>CAQBGY010000280.1 GCA_948759685.1 uncultured Eubacterium sp. | reverse complement strand
GGTCCGTGACTGGAGTTCAGACGTGTGCTCTTCCGATCTTGAATATCTCCAATACCAAATAGTTTGATAAAACACATTAATACACCAAACTTTAAGAAATAGGAGTGTGCTTGTTCTTGAGTCATATTTTCTGTATGCGTTACAAACTCCATAATTCCGGTATCATCCTTTAATAACTCAATTTGATAAATAGGAAGACGAAATTCTTCCTCTAAAAAATTGTTAAAATAAACTAAAGTTTGTGTTATGAGCAAATCTGTTCTCATGTAATTTCTACTTTTTTACTCCCATAATTTTCATAGGAACATCAATCTCTGCTTCATCAATGGTATAGTGTGGAACAGGCATGCCTTTTAAAACTGGATTAACATAATATTCCTGAGATAAAGCTGCACTATAAGTATCTGCAATTTTACGTGCCTGCAAAAAATCAGTTATCAGTAATCCTGCAAATTCACCAAATGTTATCATGATTTATTTCCCTTTCTTTTATTTGTTAGATATTTTTTCAATATAAGTATTTGTAGAAGATGCATCAGAAAGTAAATCTAATAAATGCTCTACACCAGCAGGCATATCATCTTGCTTTGCATGAACATGAATATTTAAAGAATAATCTCTTTTTACGGTATCTGATGTACTGCTTTTTTTCTGATTGGAAATAGAAGCGCTTAATTTAATTCCTGTTTTAAAACGAAATCCATTATAATTAGCAAATGCTTCCGTTTTTCCGCCATAGTTTAGATCAGATGATGTTTTTGTTTCTTGCACAGAATTTATTTTTACATTAAAATCAATTGTAGCATCATCTACTCTTATGTAGGGAATAGGCACCATTGTTAAAAGCGGTACTTTTAAAGAGGTAATTTGTTTTTGTTTTTCTGCTTCTTCCTGCTGAGTTTCCTTTTCAGGTATAATCATTTTTTCGTATTGAAAATCTATATATACCGGTTTTCTTTCTCCTTGTTTTCCTTCAAAGCCAACTTCATTTATAAAATTAACTGTGGTATGTGCTGCTTGACTTTGTGCTTCTACAATTGCACTTAATGCACCCCCTATAATGCTGCCTAAACTAATAGAAGAAATTTCATTACCATAATCTGCCATATTGTTTGCTCCTTTCTATCATTATCGACTTTTTCTCTCTTGCAATATTTATAAAGTAATCATTATCAGTCTTTCAACATCATTAAATTTATTCCAATAGATAATTGGCAGTAAACCATTATAAAAACAATATACCTGCGCAATCTGCATCACTTATTTTCCTACAATTCCTTATTAAATTTGTCTTAAATAATTTCCAATTATTAGTATAACATCAATTAACAAGAGCTTCAACTACAGTTTTTCCCCATTATTTTGCAATAAGCCACCACCGTACTAAAAAACGTTGCCACAATTGCAGGTGCGATGACTGCTGCCGGATTGGCGCTCCCGTACTGGCTGCGATAGGCAATAATATTCACTGGTATTAACTGCAATGACGATATATTCATCACAAGAAATGTGCACATCTCATTGCTTGCAGTCCGCGCTCCATAATTTGTCAAACTCCCCAAAGAACCAGTTGATGCTCCCACGTCTACATATTCGCTGTTTTCACGCGCCCTCTCCAATTCCTCCAAATCGCTCATTGCCCGCAGTCCCCCTTGAGTCAAGGTAGTGACACGTACTTTGTCAAAAACATCTTATAATAATGGATTTTTCCTCTCTTTTATTGTCGAATTATACCAAAGCAAGTAAATCTATATAATAAAAGCAGGACTTCTCCTATACAAAGGTTTCCTGCTTTCTAAAATCAGCTATTCACTTGTGACCATCTACACGAGTTGCAGACTGTCTGCCAATTTCTCTACAATTTCAATCGGAAGCGCTAAATATTTTGCTATCTTATCAATAGTTAACTCGCCATCATCCAGCATACGCTTTGCTGCTTCAATCTTTTCTTCATTTACAATTTCTTCCATAATTCTGCTCATAATTTTTTGTCCCTCCTTATCTCTTTTAAAGTATCTTGCTCGATCGGCCAATTCTTTATAATTCATATTATCCGGGTCGGAACAGCTTAAGTCATACATCAATCGTCCCAATGGTGTATCGTTCTTAATTTCTCCGTTTACATATATAATATGCGCCCCGTCATCAAATATTTTTCCGTTCTCTTTAATTGTCCTATCAATATGATAAATAGGGAGATTCCCCTCTAGCACATCATTTTCTGTAATAAATATCACATATGTTTCTGGAAGCAATTCTGTATCATCTCCTGGAAGGATTGCATTGGCATCCATTAAACTGCTGTTTTTCTTCCCTTTTTTGCTCACTTGCCATAAGTCATTTACCTGTCCTTTAAAATGTTTTTAATAAAAACATCTATTCCTACATCATATCGCTCCTTGTGTCTCACAACATTCTGTATCAATACAAATGCTACACACTCTTTTTCCATATTTTTTTAAGTGCCTGTAATCCTTTTGCTTTTAACTGATACTCCTCCCATTCCTGCTCTGAAAAAGAAATATTTTCGTCCATTGATTTTTTATATTCCTGCTCTAACTCCTGCTCTCTATGAACACATTCTTTTAACAAAAGTTCTTTTTCCGTTTTTTGTTTTTCTAATTTTGTAATAAGGTAATAATTCCATTTCAAATCCGTGTCTTCTCTAAAAAATACTTAGAAAAATATTTTCTCTCAAATTCATAAAAACCTTTTTCTAAGCTTTCAGTCACAAGTAGTTTTTCTCCACTAAATCAAAATATCTGACTACATAATTATGTGAAATAGCAGTTTCTTTATCAGAGGTCTTTTTAAATTTATTTTATATCATGCCACATTTACAGTATAACATTGATTAACAGACTGTTCAACCACGTCTTTTTTCTATAGTTTAAATTTTCTTTTGATTATAATGCAATTACATATCGTGTTTCATTTTTTGCTCATACCCATATGTATCCTTATCATTGTCTTAAAAAACTAAATTTTTACACTATGTTTTCCCATTGCCTTACAATAAAACACCGCTACCACCGTACTAAAAAACGTCGCCACGATCGCGGGCGCAATCACTGCCGCCGGATTGGCACTCCCATACTGGCTGCGATACGCGATAATATTCACTGGTATGAGCTGTAGCGACGAGATATTCATCACAAGAAAAGTACACATTTCATTACTTGCCGTCCGTGTCCCGAAATCCATAAAACCGCTTGAGGTAGCTGGAGCTGTTTTTGTGTCCATATATTCCCCATTCCCGCGCTCCCGCTCCAATTCCTCCAAATCGTTCATTGCCCTAAGCCCCCCTTGAGTCAAGGTAGTGACACGTACTTTGTAAAAGTTGTTTAAAACTAGAAACTTATTATTCGGTTTTTTATAATATTTTACCAATTCAAAAAATTAATACATAAAAGCATGACATCTTCATTTCTAATATGTCATGATAACAGCTTTTAATCGTTGTTCTCTGGACTCATACATGAGGCACTTACAATTAACTTCGTAATTCACATCAATAAGAACATTCATGCCATGCTGGTCTGCGATATCCAAAACATTCGCAAATGGAATAGAACCAATCTCGACATATTTCCGAAATTTCCCTTTGAACTGTACAATCTGAATATGCCGTGTACAGTCCTCCATGTTTGTAAAAACAATCAGATTTCCATTCTCACAAAGTACCTTTTCAATCGTTGTAAGCCCTTTCTCCCTTTTGGGCGGAATAAATGTAATCACATTGTGTCTCCCCAAAATATCCTTTATGACTTCCCAGTCAGATTCTTTTCTGTGGCTTTTTCCAAGCTTCATTTTCAGTAATGAAACCTCTTCCTTCGAAATTAAATTCCACTCTAGTTTATCAGCGTCATATTTTTCAACTTTTTTCATCTCTGTGTATTCCTTATCTTTTTAGTCTAAACCTTATTAATAGAATTGACATTTATTTTAGTAATAAGGAAAGTACCTTGGGACGGGCGCCTTTCCCATATTTAAATTTTAAGGCGTGCCTGATAATCTCGGGTAAATAATACCTATCATTATCTATCCTTAAATAACCTTCCTGCTTCATAATTTTCTCTTCTCCCTGTGTGAGCTGAAATGTGTCACCAGAAAATGGTAAAATTTTATCTTCTGCTGGCGCATGTTCCAGCTTATCAAAGATTGGTCCAAGTGCTTTAATTTCATCCCTTATTTCACCAATCTTATCCGTTGAGCATTCTGATACAGCTTTTTTGATTTCTGTAGGCATTAAATACCTATCTGTATAAACAGGTTTACCTGCATTTACAGTCGCTTTTTCCAAAAATCTTATGATATCCCGCGCCTGTAATTGTCCATTAAAATCTGATAATGCCGCCAAAATCCATCTCGATGAATTTGCTTCATTGGAAGTCGGCTTTCCAAGTTTCACTCCCCATAATTTATGAAGTGTCTGGTCAATTACATCTCTTGGCGCCATTTCAAGTGGAACATCCTCCTCATAAAAATCTGATACAGCCTGACTAGTCAGCCAAGCTGCTAATCTTAATGCTTCCGTACTTGACCACTGCAATTCGACCGAACGGTAGAGTGAATGAAACTGCTCATAATTGATCGTCAGCGAGTCCCGTACCATATCCTTTCTCAAAAATATCATAAAACCCAAATTGTGATATGATATCTTCACTTCATCAATTAAATCCCTGCATAATGCTGCGACGGCATTTCTTTCATTTTGCGATAAAATCGTATGCTGAAAAATCTCTTCTAAACCATCAATTAAAAATACAACTTTAATGCACTTTTGTTTCAATTCCTCCTCAAATTCTTCTAATGATTGATATGCTTTATTAACAGCATCTAATACGACTTTTTTCCAAATTTCTTTCCACTCCAATATATCATGCTCATTTCTCATATATTCCAACAGCATGTCCTTGCTGTGTACATATACAGAATTGTTGATTTTACCTTTCAAGTTGCACTTGCTATAATTACATATAGCATTTTCTATAATTTTAGGAACCCCCCCTCAGGCTGTCCGAAAACCCACAATTTTTGGCCATTTTGGGCACAAAAAA
>CAQBGY010000279.1 GCA_948759685.1 uncultured Eubacterium sp. | reverse complement strand
TTTTGTCGGTAATATCGTAATTGCTCGCGGAAATGATGATAGATCAAAACCCCAGATTATTGATGGACAGCAGCGCATTTTGACATTATGGATGTACTTAAAAGTTCTGGCAATTCTTACAAATGTTTCGCGACTTGATGAAATGCTATCCATAAGAGATTGGGAAGATGAAAAGGTTCTTTCCAAAATATATTCTTTAGTTTTCGAAGAAGCAGATCAGTCTGGTATCGAAGAAGTCTTAGTTTGGGATAAGGAAGATTTTAAAACAAGAACAAAAGGGCTACCTAAACTCGGTCTAATCCAATCAAATGCTGTATATATATATAAATGGATGCAAGAATATTTTGACAGATTGGATAATACCAAACAGACAGAATTTTGGAAATATTTTATTGACAGAATATACTTATTGCCGATAGCTTTAGATGGTAAAGATATGGCTGAGGCGACATCCCGTGCGCTAACAATCTTTGAAACAATTAATAATAGAGGGTTAGACTTAGCTGATGCAGATATCTTAAAGGCAAAACTTTATGAAATGGCTACTAGCGTGAAAGAAGGTAATGTTTTCATTGACCAATGGAAGTGCTTTAGTCAAAAGTGTATAGAATTAAGTGTTCCTGTAAATGATGTATTTAGATACTATTTAAGAATCATACGGGCAAAGAACAATCAGACAACTTCAGAACCCAATCTAAGAAATTTCTTTTTGAAAAATGAGATTTCTCCATTCAAGACGAAGGAATGGAAAAGTATTATGGCAGAATTAAATTTAATCGGTGATACTTTGGAAAGCATAGACTCGTTAAAGAGTTCATCGGTAAAGATGGCACTTTTGTATCAGGTTTTACAAGAGCATTCAAGTGCCATTCCTTTATCTGCCATGGTTGTATATATATATTCCATCATGGAATCAAATAATAAACTGGAAGAAAAGGGGGTTGTACGATTTTTAGAAATACTCATAAAAATATGTTACACCTATGACCTATCTCAGGATATAAAGTATAAAATCTTTGATATAAATGCTCGGGTAATGAATAATAGACCATTAGTATATCAAGCTAGTGGAATTACAGAAGAATTCTTTGACGAAAGGCGTCGTCTAAGAAATGGATTAGTTATGCTTTATCATTATCTTATTGAAAATAACTGGAAGAAATTTCCTATCGATTCTCTTGTACGAGTAGAACGCATCGTCCGTCAAAATGACACCATAGCACATCCTGATTGGCCGAAAGACAACATTGATAAGGAGATTGAAAGTATGGCTAATTTCTCAATCATTGATTTTTCTAAAAGCTATAAATCTTTGCAAGAAAGAAGCCATGCATATAATTCATCCAGTCTAACTTCTGTCTCTGGCATTCTAAAGGGTAAAACATATTATTCATATAATGATTTTACATATCGAAAGAATGATATGCAAACTGTTCTTACAAAATTTTTAACTCAATCTGAAAGTGAAAAGAATTACAATATCAAATTTTAAGGGGATAAAATCTCTAAAAGATTTGTGTTTATATAAGAGTCTCCAAGGTGGTGGTGAAAAAGAAGTAAATCTTTTGCTGTATGCTGAAAATGGAGGTGGCAAGACTTCTATTTCTGAGGCTATCAGATTAGTTTCTTTTGCAAATGTTATTGAGAATGAAGTGATAGGTGCTAATATTGTAGATGAAGAACGAGAAGCAGCTAAAAGAGATTGGCTAACGGAATATCTACATGATAAGTCTACAGAATCATTTGAGATAGAAATTGATGGGTTTAAATTTTCATCAATTAACGCAGAAGTATTAGCTAATGCCAATATTTCTGTACTGGACAGAACCCAACTTGTTCCTTCTTCTAAAATTGATATTAAACAGATTATAAGTAGGACACATTTTGAGGGTATAAGTTCATATGAAGAGTTATTTTCACCAGTAGCAATTGAATTGGTTTTAAGCGAAGTTAATGCTATGCTTAAAGAAGAATTTAGAGAAAACATTAAGGTCGTAAGAGTTGAAACTGTTGAAAGTATCGTTGGGATAAAAGGAATACATGATGGCATTATCACAGAAAATATTGATAGCAAACTAAATGAATCAAATCAAAATTTAATCAAGATCTTAATCTTTATCAATTACTTAACCTTGTTGCCACCCACACAAGATGGTACCAAACGTTTCGTTGTATTGGATGATATAATGTCAAGCCTTGATTTGGCAAATCGTATTATTTTAGCCCGCATTATCATTAAATTAGGTAATGATTATCAGTTATTGGTAATGACACACAATGTGGGATTCTATAATATGATTAAACATCTTGCTGCAAGTAATAACGTATGTGAAAACTGGATTTTTTCATCGTTGTATACGTATGATGAGAATCATATACCATATTCAGTGGATAATGAAGATACGGTTGATGAATTGTTAAAAAAACATGGTGGAGTTATTCTTCCCACAAATGGAGATGCCGTGAATGCTATGCGTAAAAAATTTGAGAATTTATTGCATGAGTTTGGCAAGATTCTAATTCTTGGAATACAAGAAGAAACTTCTGATTTAATTGATAAAATAAGTATGAATAATAGCAACTTATATTGTTATGTAGAAGGGAATAATATTTTAACTCATTTTGACCTAATTAAAAATATTTCCACTTTAACGAATTGCTGTCCAGCATCGCAATTAAAATCAAGGATTAATAATGTTTTTCAAAAATATAATAACAATAATATGTTCCCATGGATTTCTGAGACGGTACAGCACCTTCGTACTTATCAAAAAGTTATTTTACATCAAGGGTCCCATGATCAATGTGGAACACTACCAGCTATTTCTTCAAAAGAAATTACAATAACATTAGATCTAATGAAGAAACTTGAGAAAATAACAAATAGGAGTTCGACAAGTTATCCGTATTTTATTTGATACATAGTGCAAGATAAATAAAACCTTACAAAATAAGTCGCTTATATTGTAATTTCATTGGATGACATTACATCGGTTTTATTATTGACTCAATGAATGATATTTCTTCATTGGACAAATGGTATTTGGTATAAAGTTGTTGGTCTATGTCAGTAACAGATTTTGTCCAATCAATATCGCTCTCTGAGGTAAAATCTTGATGAGGAACAAATTGGAATACATCACGTGCATTGTCTTGTGTTTTCTTTTTTATCGAAACAAGATATCTAAAGAAACGAGAATAGATGTACTTAATAATAGCATTACAAGAAAAAACATCAAGCCTCATAGATTCTTGATTGTATCCAACAACTAAGTATGTGTAGGAACAAACGCTCATAGGTTCCCCATAGAAAGGGCGTCCCAAAACAATTGCATCTGTACCAGAACCACCTACCTTAGGGATAAAAACTTTATGCAAGGCGATAGCTTGATTATTTCGTGGAACTTCAGATGGTTTTATCCAGCCATAACCAGCATCTGAAAGTTTCTTATTAACATATAGTTTAATTGGATGATCATCATCGGCTTGAGATATGAAGCCAGTCCAATTAGAACCCAATAAATTGTCATTGTCAAAAAAGTGTTTAGGGCTGACCATATCACGGAAAGTAGAGGAATTAAAATAATTGCCTTCCATCTCCATAATTTTTGCAACAATACTGTTTGCCTGTGCATCGCGTATTACAATCCCTGCACCCAAACCATTCAAATAGGTACAAGATGTGTGTGCTTTTAAATTCTGGTCGTATAATTTGTACCTACATTTACCTTCAAAATCTCTGTCAAATAAGAAATAACAAATACCTCCTTTTATCTCAACACCAGTAAAACAAGAAGATGATGTTAGAAAGTCAGTTAAAGATACAAATCGGTTAGAATTTAGAAGTTCGTCCACCCAATCACTTGATATACCTTGCCCAACTTTAGTCATCCATCTGCTTGGCATTATCAAAGAGACATAACTTGTGGTTACTTTTCTTGCTATGTCGAAGAAATAAGGATAAATTGCAGTAGCGAAAGCTGCATTAGAAACCGTTTTCTCGGAGGCTCTTAAATCTTGATATGGTGGATTCCCCACTATCGCATTGAATTTCATATTCTTTATACCTGTTCTATTGGAAACAAATTTCTCTACCTGCTTGATGAAATGTTCCGGTTTATTTTTGATTTGATTGATTAAGTCCTCAAAGTATCGGGTGTTCACTTTCGCTTTGCGGAAACCGATAAGTGTGCGTTTGGTGATGCTCTTAGCCATCGGAGTCTTGCAGATGACAAAGATGTTTTCTGCCACTACCTTATCCCAGATGCGCTGTTCATCCTCTATGCTCGACACCGAAAACAAAGAGTTCTTAACCCGTGTGCGGTAAATGCTGTACGCCATGTAAAGAGGATACAAGCCGGACTTGGAGTTGATTTCAAGAATACGGGAGTCCTCCGCAAACACATTGGCGGTCACCTCGCCATGATCAATGAAACGAGGGTCGGACAAGGTGGTTTCATAGTCCTTTTCAAAAAAGTTATAACCGCCTAAACAATCCCCAAGGTGCATATTCACCACACGCCAAGGGGTAAGCACCGTTTCTTTGTCGGGATTGCGGAACGTGCTGAATATATCCGTGATACGTTCAATGCGTTCCTCCACGCTCAGTTTGTCCGCAGCACGAGCCATGACACGAATGCGCTTGCCTGCCGCACAAAATATTTCCGGATCATAGTATTTCTTGATGCTGTTGAACTTCTGCCTGGTCACGCCCTTGGGCATGAATTCCTCCCACGATTGCGGATCGATGAGCGAAGCGAAATTGTCAATCGTTATTTCCTGTGATTCGTCCTGTAGTTCCGCGCCATAAATCAACAATGGCATACGGATGGAGATACCCCTAAGAATGGAAATGGCGGCCTCGCGGTTCTCCTTTTTCTTCTTCAGTTCCGCGAGACGTTGCTTTTCTTCCTCCGTCAAGGGTTGCTTGTCCTTGCCCTTCTTCTTGGATTTCTTTTCAAGGTCTTCCAATTCCTCGTATTGTTCGTCCGTCAGTCCCTGATTGTTGATGTCCACCTGATTGGTCTTGGGCATGGCCTTCGTCTGACCGATAATCTTCTTGAGGTCAGATCGGAAGAGCGTCGTGTAGGGA
>CAQBGY010000278.1 GCA_948759685.1 uncultured Eubacterium sp. | reverse complement strand
AAAAGCGGTAACACGAAAATCAGCAGTATAAAAGGCGGCTTCTTACGAAACCGCCCCAGGTATGTATCAGACCGAAGCCATGATATACCTACACGCAAATAGATTATATCATGTGCTTCCTTCCGGTACAAGCGGAAATTTGCGGGAAGGGGCAGAAAGTGGGTTGAAAAAATAAGTCCATATGGCAAAAGCCGACTTAAAAAATCGACTGATTTCTGTATTTTCAGTTGAAAAAGTCAACTGATGTTTTGACGATGTTTCTAATGCAGCATAAAATGACTGTAAAATTTCAACTGACTTTATCCATTTTCAGTTGAAAGAAATTTTAGATAGTGCTTTTTACTATCATGTGTGGCAGCACTTTTTGATAGCATGATGACAGTTTTTACTATCATAAGTGCCATCACTTTTTGCCATTATAGCGGCATCATTTTAGGCGAAGTGATAGCGTTTTTTGCCATCACAAACGGCAAAGCGCCATCACTTTTTAATATCATGGCGGCAATTTTTACAGGCATAATTCGAGCGTCACAGGGGAAATTCCTTTCTTTTTAAGCCCTCGGCGTTTGAGAGCGAAATACACCCATTGCACAAACTTCGTTTATGCAATGGGGATTTCGCCCTTGCAGGGAGCTAAGCGCCGGTGGCGCTTGTTTAGTTCCGACCGAAGCGGAGCGTAGAGCAAAAGTCACGCTAGCGTGACTTTGTTATCGCTGATAGGTAAGTATGTTCGTAAACGTGCCGCCTATGCCGCCCACTCACAGTCTGTCCCACCATACCTCCGCTTTCCACAATCTGATACCGCCATTCGCAGGAGGGAGGACAAAGCACAATACAAAGACATTCATTTATCCGCATGAGCAAGCTGCCTGATGTCAGAGGCAGGATCACTTATATATCCAGCCACGCCAAGCAGGAAAATCTGTATGCGGTCTATGAAACGACAGACCGCTGCTATTGGACGGAGCTTGCGAAATGCAATTAGCAGGAATTTCAAAAAAGCGGTACGGAGAGGAAGTGCATTGAGGCGAGGGAATTTATCATTGCCCTGCCCGAATCATTCCCCAACCTCTATGAGCCGGACAAGCTGCTGTGGCTTTTCACAGACCGCTTTAAGGAAAAGTATGGAGTAGAGTGCGTTTCGGCACTGCACCATAACAAACGAAAGACAAATTACCATATCCACCTTATTTTTTCGGAACGGGAGCTGTTGTCCGAACCTATAGAAAAAACTGCCACACGCAATATGTTCTATGATGAAAACGGGAAGCACGCCCGCACCAAGAAAGAGATACTTGACGAAAACGGAGAAGTCCGCGAAGGCTGTAAGATCGTGAAGAAAGGCGAAGTCTATGAGCGCAGTCTTTTTACCGCCAAGAACAAGTTGTTCAAGCAGGAGGATTTCGTTGACGAAGTAAAGCATTTTTACACAGACCTCATCAATCTTCTTGTAAAAGACGACAAAGAAAAACTTCATGTGTTTGACAGCAGCGGATTGTATCTCGCCACCAGGAAAATAGGGAAAAACAACCCGAAAGAGGAACAGATACAGACCGATAACGAAATGCGAATGCGTTGGAACAGGGAAGTTGACAGGGCAATCGTTAGCGGCGTTCCCGAAACAGAGATACAACAGATAAAGAAAAAATATATCACAGACCGCATCAGAGAATCGGTTGATATATTCGGCAGCCAGCCGGAACGTCTGGGAAGTATTATTATGACTGCTGTTACGGCACTGGCACTGTTGATTTCTAAAGTATTGGATACGGCAAGGAAACTGTCGGCAAAGTTTTTTGAGAACGAAACAGTACAGCCGGTTGCAGAGCCAAGTGAGGGAAGAACGACACAAATAATCCCGCAGACGGATAAAGTACCAATGCAGGAAAAAATCACTCATAGAGAACTGACTGCCAATCCATCAGCACAGAAGCGGGAGTTGCAGCTAAAAACGCAGACAACAGAACCGGAAACACCAACGATACCGCCAATGCCTGTCATGTCCGCTGAAGCCGCCGCATATCCCAAGCTGCTGAAGATTTATAAGGAACTGAACCGCCATAACGGGATTATCTTTGACGCAGAGAGGGAACGCAATGAGTTAGAGATTGAACGTGACAGTCTGAAGGGATTTGCGAAACTGACGAAAAAAGGGGAACTGCAAAGCAGGATTGACCGCAAGAACGAGGAAATAGACCTTCTTAAAGTTGGATTGTCGGGGATTGTCAAAAGCTATGGTTATCAGAATGTACAGAAGTTTTACGCAGCTTATCGCAAATCCTATAGTGTTTATGCAGATTATAGGAAACAGGCAACTGATTGGGAAAAAGCTTATGGAAAGGAACACCATAGACAGGATAAGGAAAGCGTGCTTGAACGGATAAAAAATACACCCCAAAAAACAGCAGATTATCAGCAGCAAAAGACGGTTAAAAGCAAAGACCGAGGGGCAAGATAGACTTTCGGTCTTTGCTGTACCTAAAACTTTTTGATGATAAATACAAAAGAATGTGCTATCATGGATTCATGGCATATGATTAAAAGAGCTTGGCTTTTGGAGGAACATATCATGGAAGAAAGGCTTTCCACGGAAAAATCTCAAATATTACTTTTCGATTTAGATGGCACTTTGTTAAGAAATGATAAAACTATATCTGAATATACGCTGGAAATACTATCCAAATGTAGAGAATATGGGTATTTAATCGGTATTTCAACATCAAGGGGCGAACAAAATTGTTTGGGCTTTTTAAGAAAAATGAAGCCGGATATTCTTATTTCCAGTGGCGGAGCACTGGTACGAGTAAACGAAAAAATCATTTGTTCCTCTTCTTTTTCAGCAATAGAGACAAAAAACTTTATTGAGTCAGCAAGAAAAATATGCGGTATGGATTGTGAAATTACAGTTGACACATTAGAGGCGCATTACTGGAATTATAGAACCAATCCAAAAGAGCAGGATAAAAGCTGGGGAAACAGTATATATACGGACTTTACAGATTTTAAGTATGAAGCATTGAAAATATGTGTTGAGATATACCATCCTAATTTGGCACAGAAATTATGTAAACAATTTTCAGAATTAGACAGCCAGCGTTTTTCGGATGGCGATTGGTATAAGTTTACGAAAAGCGGGATCACAAAGGAAAAGGCAATATTAGCAGTATGTGAAGCGTGTCATGCAGATGTATCGGAAATTATTGCTTTTGGAGATGATTATGCAGATATTGGTATGTTAAAGTTATGCGGCGTTGGTGTCGCAATGGATAATGCAGTACAAGAGGTCAAAGACATTGCTGATGATATCACACTTTCAAATGAGGAGGATGGCGTAGCCGCTTATTTAGAAAAATGGATAAAAAGAATTTAATAATGAATGGAATGGATAATACGGAAGGATGGTATATATGATTAGGGAAATTTTGAAGGACGATTTAGACGGTTTATTAAGATTATATATGCAGTTACACAATAATCCCATGCCGGAAAAGACCGTTGAACTATTACAGATTTGGGACAATATTTTCCAGGATAAAAATCATCATGTGATTGTCGCTGAAGAAAATGGGGAAATCGTATCTTCCTGTGTCTGCGTCATCATTCCCAACCTGACACACAACCAACAGCCATATGCTTTTATTGAAAATGTGATAACAGATGAATCGTTCAGAAAAAGAGGACTGGCAACGAGGTGTCTGAATTTTGCAAAAGAGATTGCACTAAAAGAAAACTGCTATAAAATGATGCTGCTCACAGGCTCTAAGAAAGAAAGTACATTAGACTTTTATAGAAAGGCAGGGTATAACAGTGAAGACAAAACAGCGTTTATCCAATGGATATAACGTAAAGAAGGGAGGTTCTTGATTGAGAAATTTAATTGATTTACTGTGCTTTACAAAAGAAAATATTTTTGAAATTTTTCATATCGCAGATAAAATTCAAAAGGGGGGATTTAAAAATTTCCTAAATGGGAAAAGCGTGGTTTTATTCTTCCCCAGTACAAGTCTAAGAACCCGTGTAACATTTGAAAAGGGAATATATCTGCTTGGCGGACAGTCAATACTATTTCCGACAGAAACCTTGGGTAAAAAAGAAAAACTGGAAGATGTTTGTGGATATCTGAATAATTGGGCAGATGGAATCATTGTCAGACATAGAAATATAGATGTGGTTAAGAAACTTGCGCAATATTCAAAAATTCCTGTCATTAATGCAATGACAGATTGGAATCATCCCTGTGAGATTATTTCAGATATGTATTCATTATCTAAAATCAGAGTAGATTTTACAAAAGACAAATTCCTTTTTTGTGGTAAATCCGGCAATATTGGTCTTTCATGGAAGGAGGCGGCGAATGTTTTGGGATTTGAATTGTCACAATGCTGTCCAAAAGGATACGAAATGGAAGGAGTGCAGGTATTTAGGGATATCAAAGAAGCTGTTAAAGGCAAAGATATTATATGTACAGACTCATTACCGACAGATATACTCGGAGATTTTGAACACTATCAGATTACGAAGGAAATTATGGATATGGCAAATGAAAATGCCATTTTAAACCCTTGTCCACCATTTTATCGTGGCGAAGAAGTATCCGAAGATGTAATTTATTCTGATTATTTTGTTGGATATCAGTTTAAGAAAAATTTGTTAGAAGTACAACAGGCTATCGTGATCTATTGCTTAATGAACGAAGGAAGGACTGCCACATGGGAAAACTAAATGTTGACGGAACAGAGATACAAGTCTTACAGATCGAGGAAGATGATTATATCTCTTTAACGGATATGGTAAGAAAAATTGACAACGGACCTGCCCTGATAGAAAAATGGTTGCGTAACAAGAACACAATAGAATTTCTTGGAATATGGGAAGAAATGTATAATACAGACTTCAATGTTACCGCCTATGAAGAAATCATGTTGGAGGCAGGATTAAACCGTTTTATTATGTCTGTTAAACAATGGGTATCCCGCACAAATTCAAAGGGGATTGTAGCAAAAGCGGGACGGTATGGCGGTACATACGCATATAAAGATATTGCGTTTGAATTTGCAAGCTGGGTGTCTCCGCAATTCAAATTATACCTTATCAAGGAATTTGAGC
>CAQBGY010000277.1 GCA_948759685.1 uncultured Eubacterium sp. | reverse complement strand
GGAGTTTTCGTGTTTGTATATGAGTTTCCGTGATAATATGGGGTTTTGCGTGATAGTATAAAGGCTTCCGGGAAAGTATGGAGTTTCGCCTAATAATATGAATTTTGTTAAATCATATGAACTTGGCATTGAACTACTACAATTAATTCTGGATTTGTGATATAGTAAAGTACAAAAGCTGTTAAGTTAGGGGGTATGAGTTTTTATGCAGAACACTTTTCCTAAAGATATAAAAGATTGCATGAAAGGCTGTATTTTATCTATTTTTTGGCCTAAAAAAGATATAATAGATTTTTTCAAGAATGCCAGTTGTACTTCTAAGGATTTAATAATGGAAAGTGAATATAAAGAACTTCCAAGAGCTAAGATAGTAGACACTGTTTTTGCCAATTTAGAGAAACGAAGTGATTTAGGCATAGGACAATTTCGGGCAATGTTAAAGCAACTGACGGAATGGGACTACTTTGACCCATATTATTTTAAAAATTTGAATAAGTTGGATGAAGATGAAGCAAAAAGAAATATCATACATCTAAAGCAATTGCAAGAAATTAGGGATCATAAAATAAAGCAGGAAAGGCAACGTCAAGATGAACTTGAAAGAAAGCGGAAGGATATAAATGTAAATATTGTTGAATTAAAAGATACTTTCATAAATTTATTTAGTGGTAAAGATAAGGATGGAAAAGAAATAAATAGTCAGAGACGTGGATATTTATTTGAGGAATTTTTAAGAAAGCTATTTACAAATGCGGGAATAGAGGTAACAGAACCATTTAAAATTGTGGGAGAACAGATTGATGGTTCTTTTAAATATGATGGTGAACACTATATATTTGAAGCAAAGTGGCATGATAGTTGGAGCGCGTCTAATAGTTTATATCAGTTTGCTGCGAAGGTACAAGGAAAGATGCATGGAAGAGGAGTGTTCATATCTATAAATGGTTTTTCTCCTGGCTCAGTACATGCATTGACAACAGGAAAAGCAATACAAACAATTTTAGTGGATGGTGGTGATTTAGTTCCAATAACAGAAGGTATGTATACATTAAAGGAAATGCTTGACAATAAAATTAAAGCGGCCCAAACAATGGGAAGAATATATGTGGATGCAATAAGTTTATCAGAGAAAATAAATTAGTATGAATGGAGAATAGATTTATGAAACACGAAAGTGATATCGAAAAAATGATTGAGGTGGTGGATACAGAATTAGGATTTGAGGCTATTTATAATAAAGAATATATGCCCAAAGAATATGAGGAAGAAATTAGGTCTGCTAATATATTATTGATACCAAATGAAAATTTTAGAGATAAACAGGGATTATTTTTTCCAGAGTGTACAGATGAATTTTTGGAATTTATGAAAGAAAAGGAAACTAAAAATGTAAAGGTTGATATTTGTATTTCGGACGAAAATTATATAAAGTTAGAGTTACATGCTGATATTGTATATATTGCCACCATGATTGTTCAGTGGGCTGTATGGCCGATTACAACAAGTATAATAGCGGCTTATTTATACGATAAGTTAAAGAAGTCAAATAAATCACCCAAAGAAACAAATACAGATGTCAATGTGATTGTCGAAAAGAATGGGAAAAGTAAAATGATTCATTATCAGGGAAGTGTCGAAAATTTTGAAAATACTATGAAAACAATAGATGAAACAATTTTTAAGTAGGGGTACATATGCAATTATATGAGATAAAAGAATACTTACAACAACCACACTTAGAATTTAAAAATTGCATTGAAGAAGAATTAAAGATAATTAAACAAAAAGCAGTTTCAGAGTCTAATGAAAAACTGGCGAATGAGATATGGTGTTTGCAAGAAGTTTATAAGATTCAAAAGACATATATTTCTATGTATAATGAATTGAAAGCTGGAAAATATTTTGAGGGTTGGCTATTATTAGATCAGATTGATATTGACTTTTGCTTTCTAAGAGAGAATTTTGAATATGAAAATAATTTATATAATTTGCAGTTCATAGAAACGATTATCAAGGAGTATGAAAAAACATTTCCTCAATACCTCTATATGAGCAGAGAATCACTTATTAAAAGTGAAAAGTGTTCTATATGTGGGAAAAAATTTTCATTAAGAGGCGGCTGTAATCATAAACCAGGAAAATTATATATGGGAGAGCTATGTCTACGAGTAGTAACTGATGTTGAGTTTCTTGGTACAGCAATTGTTAGAAAGCCTTTTGATAGATATGCAGTTATGCATATGGAAGGACAAGAATATGATTATTCAGTTTTAAATGAATTGATGGGAGCTCTATTGTCACCATACATACCTTGGTACGTTGAGAAAATGACAAAAAAGAAACCGGAATTCTTGCATATAGGAAGAAATGATAAATGTCCTTGCGGTTCAGGAAAAAAATATAAGTTTTGTTGTAGGGGAACAGATAACGAGTATATGCCACATAATAGGATTACGATACTTGGTGGTTATAAAATTAAAGAAAAGTCAATAGAATGTGGCGGAGGATTCGTAGGTAAAAAGGGAAAATTAGAATAAGGCGATAATAAGTAAATAATATGTATTTATTTGTCTGAAAATGCTGTTGAAATATGGGGGATATTGTCATATTTTGTCAAGGTGTCTCCTTCCCCGGCAGATACAGACACGGAAAGCCCACAAAGCCCGTAAACACGGCACTTTTGGCACTACATAGATTCCAGAGTTACATTATTTCCGTGTGCTTTTAAGGGTATTTTTACATTAGTGTGGGTACGAACTTTTGTTCCGGGGTTCTTTTGCCTGATAGTATATACTCGTAGGCAAAAGTCGGTTATTATCACGGAAACTCGGATACTCGCAGGCAAAACTCGATACTATCACGCAAAAGTCGATACTCGCAGGCAAAACCCATATACAAACACGGAAACTGCCTGTATTATCACGGAAACTGACAGGGAGTTTTCGTGATAATACAAGGGTTTCCGTGATAATATACATAGTTTCCGTGTTTGTATATGAGAAAAACGGTAAAAACTTAATGGATAAATGATAAACAAGAAAAAGGGGTGTTCAATGGCCCTTTTTTGCTTTCCACTCCCGAAAAATAGTCCTTTCGTGCCATCGGGTGAAAAACAGAAAATTTTTATGGTATAATTCAGTGGATGCTTTTGCTTTAGCGGGAACGGTTTTCTGCCGAAGTAATAGGAAACAGCGGAAAGGGTGATATACGGATGTATGACGTGATGGTGGTCGGGGCGGGGTCGGCGGGATGCACGGCTGCCAAGGTTTTAGCAGAAAAAGGTTATAAGGTTCTCTTGGTGGAAAAATTCAGAATGCCCAGGTACAAGTCCTGTTCGGGCGTGCTGATAAAGAAATCAATGGAGCTTGTAAAGAAGTATTTCGGGGAGGCCGTGCCGGAATCTGCCATGTGTATCCTGATAGAGAACAGGGGAATGATGTTTGCAAAGCGGCTTTGCCGTCCATCGCAAATTCACTACCATATACAGCCGTATCATTGATTTTGAAAACGCGGATGATATACTTGAGAACAGATAAGGAGGTGACATTTTGAAAGTTGGGATAAACATAGACCGTTCCGTAGAGGAAATAGAAGTTCTAATCACAGCACATGAACAAAGCAGGACAGTCAATGCTCTTTATGAGCATATTGTAGAGTTCGATAAAAAGAGCCTTGAGACACTAACAGCATACAAAGATGATATAGTTAAGATTGTAAATGTGACGGATGTTTTCCGAATATATACAGGAAATCAAAAGGTCTACATTCAAACATGTCAAGGCGAGTTTGTCATACGGCACAGATTGCATGAATTGGAAGCGGCTCTCGACAAAAAACAGTTTCTCCGTATCTCTAATTCAGAAATCGTAAATGTCAAAAAAATTCGGGATATTGATTTAAGCATAATTGGAAGGATTTGTATTCGCTTTGAAGATAATACACAAACCTATGTTTCGAGGAGATATATCCCGAAAATCAAAAAATCTTTAGGAATATGAGGTGATATTTTGAAAAAGAAAGCTTTGAAGTTTGGAACAGTAGGTTTTCTGCTTGGGTGTTTTGCATATTTGCTGTTTTCAATCGTTGTTTCATTGCGGATGAACACAGGAGATTTCTATTTTACTCTTCCTGCTTTGGCAAATAAATACAGCAACGAAATGTTTGCAACCATTGCTCAGATAGCAACATTTACTTGGCTTGGATTAGCCTGCGGTATTGCGTATTTGTTTAGCGAGAATGTTGAACTTGAGCCAGCAAAACAAGCAGTAGGCTATTTAGTTTCGCTAACTGTCGGGATGTTGCCATTGGCGTGGACAGGACAATGGTTTAAGCATGTTTTTATAGGCATATTCAGCTATATAATCATTATTACTATTGTTTCGCTCCTTTTATTCATGATTGGATTAGTGAAGTTGAAATGCGATGTCGATGAAATTAGGCAGGCTATTGGAGTTGGCGAGGAGGTTAATCATGAAGAAATTTAATCTGTCATCAAAACAAATAATCACTTGGATATGTGTAAATTACGGACTGTTTATATTGGCATTTTTCACTTTAGGCTTTATGGGCAGCAAAAGCGCTGTCATTATTAATTTTGTTTTGGATGTAGTACTTTGTGTTATTTCGTTTGCTCTTAATATTGGATTGTTTTCTGCAAAGTACAAAACACCCATTGTTGGCAAAATCGGCTTACTATTTGCAACATTATGTTTTGTAGCATTTACCTATTTTGCATTTTTAATGCCAGAAAACGGATTGCCCCCAGTTCTATTTAGTTGATTATGATAAATACGAAATGGATACTTTGCTCCCTGAGTTGTTTCCGGCAGGGAAAACAAAGGGTCGCCATAGCCAAGGCATCGTCAAATGATCCGGAAATTATTTTTACTGATGAGCCAACTGGCAACCTGGATCTGACCTCCGCAGTGAACATTATGCAGTGATTTATGAAAATAAATAGTGAAACCGCCGTACTATGGGCTTCAACCGCCATATGCGGAGGTCTGCCATTTCCGCAGGCAGCTAAGGGAAATGACTTGGAAATTCACTCTTATTCGGATTCCCACAGAATTTTATTGACTTTCAATCCCATATCACCTATACTATTCT
>CAQBGY010000276.1 GCA_948759685.1 uncultured Eubacterium sp. | reverse complement strand
TGCTAATCCAAATAATCCGATTGGAAATCTTTTAGACAAAGAGCTGATGAAAGAGCTGATCTTGCATTGTAAGGATAAAGGGATTTATGTGGTAGTAGATGAATGCTTTATTGAATTTTGTGGGAATCAGTTTTCTTTACTGCCTGAGATAGATGAATATGAACATCTGATAATTGTAAGGACTTTTACAAAAATCTTTACAATTCCGGGAGTGCGTTTAGGGTATTTGGTATGTAAAAATAATGCAGTACATACAAAAATAGCCGGACAAATCCCTGAATGGAATCTTTCCTGTTTTGCGCAGGAAGCGGGGTGTATATGTGCTAAGCAGGCAGAGTTTATTGAGAAAACAAAAATTTATATTGAAGAAGAACGACAGTATATGGAAAAAGGACTTATGCAAATAGGATTGAGGACATTTCCGTCTGTGTCGAATTTTATCACTATATACAGTGATAAACCTTTATATGAGAAGTTACTGAATAGAGGAATTTTAATCAGGGATTGTGGTAATTTCAGGGGATTAGGAAAAGGATTTTACCGTATTGCAGTAAAGAACAGAAACGAAAATAAGATTTTACTGGAAAACTTATAACATATGGGAGATGGAACATGGAAGATTCTAAAATAGAATATCTGCCGCCAGAGGAAATTGAAAAGCGAAGCTTTGAGATCATTACAGAAGAACTTTTAAAGAGAAATATCAGTCTCCCCAAAGAGGAGGAGTTAATTACAAAGCGGGTAATACATACCAGCGCGGACTTTGATTATGCTGAAACGCTTTGCTATTCCAAAGGAGCAGTGGAAATTTTGAAAGAGTTGATAAAAAATGGAGCTGACATAGTAACAGATACCAATATGGCATTGTCTGGAATCAATAAAAAGGTGCTTGCAAAGTTTGGCGGAGAAGCGCATTGTTTTATGGCAGATGAAGATACACGGCTTCTGGCAAAGCAAAGGAATGTGACACGGGCAGCGGTCAGTATGGAAAAGGCGGCAGCAATTGCAAAACCAATTGTTTTTGCAATCGGAAATGCGCCAACGGCTCTGATCAAGCTGTATGAAATGATGGAAAAATTGGATTGGAAACCAGCCTTTATCATTGGTGTTCCGGTGGGATTTGTCAATGTGGAAGCGGCAAAAGAACTTATATTGAAAACAAATATTCCATACATCATTAACAGAGGAAGAAAAGGTGGAAGTAATATTGCTGCGGCAATTTGTAATGCTGTATTGTACCAATGTGAAAAGAAGTTCTAAAGACTCATGCCAATGGGCGTTTCGTCAAGAACTTCTAAGTTTCACATGGTAGGAAGGAAAATCAAAATGCGATATGGTTTTACGACTGGAAGCTGTGCGGCTGCGGCTGCAAAAGCCGCAGCTTATATGCTGCTGACAGGATTAAAAAAGACGGAAATTACGATAGAAACGCCAAAGGGTATACTGTACAATGCAAAACTTTTGGATATCATGTGTGGGGAAAATGAAGTAAGCTGTGCGGTAGAAAAAGATGGTGGGGACGATCCGGATATTACAACAGGCACCTGGATTTATGCGAAAGTTTCGTATGCAGAAGAAAATGTGAAAAAAGAAATCGTCATTGAAGGCGGAATAGGGGTGGGGAGAGTGACAAAACCGGGACTTGACCAACCTGTAGGCAACGCGGCAATCAATCGTGTTCCAAGGGAGATGATAAAAAAAGAAGTATTAGAAGTTTGCAGACTGGTGGATTATAAAGGTGGCTTGCGGATTGAGATTTCAGTGCCAGAAGGTGAAAAGCTGTGCGAACGTACTTTTAACCCAAGACTTGGTATTGTTGGCGGTATTTCCATATTAGGGACGAGTGGCATTGTAGAGCCAATGAGCAGTCAGGCACTGATTGATACCATTCGGGTAGAATTGCGTCAAAGACGGATTTTAGGATTTGATTATGTTGCTGTTTCGCCGGGAAATTATGGTTTGGAGTTTATGAGGAAAACATATGGATACGATTTGGATAAAAGCGTGAAGTGCAGCAATTTTATTGGTGCAACCATTGATATGGCAGTAGAAATGGGATTTCAGAAAATGCTCCTGACCGGTCATATAGGCAAGCTGATCAAGGTTGCAGGCGGAATTATGAATACCCATTCCAAAGAAGCGGATTGCAGGATGGAGCTTCTTGCGGCATTTTCCGTAAAGGAGCAGATAGAACCTTTACGGGTAAGAAGAATATTGGAATGCGTGACAACGGAAGAAGCAGTTTCTGTTATAGAGGAAAGCGGGAAATTACAGCAGGTCATGGAGCAGATTGCAGAGCGTATCTGCTATTATATGGAAAACCGCGCCGGAGGAAAAATGAAAACAGATTGTATTCTGTTTTCCAGTGAATATGGAGAACTGGCAAAAAGTAAGGGGGTAGAGGAATGGTTTATTTTGTTGGGGCAGGAACAGGCGCAGTAGATTTGATAACAGTCAGGGGAATGCGTTTATTAGAACAGGCAGATGTGATTATTTATACAGGTTCTTTGGTGAATCCCAAACTGCTTACATATGCAAGAAAAGACTGCGAGATACATAACAGTGCAAAACTAACATTAGAAGAAGTGATACAGATTATTTCTGATGCGGAAAACGAAGGAAAAACAACTGTGCGCCTTCATACAGGAGAGCCGAGCATCTATGGTGCGGTCAGGGAACAGATGGATGAGTTGGATGTGCTGGGCATTTCTTATGAGAGCTGTCCGGGGGTAAGTGCCTGTTTTGGCGCAGCGGCATCCCTGAATCTTGAATATACATTGCCGGGAATTTCACAATCCCTGATTATTACAAGAATGGAAGGCAGAACGAAAGTGCCGGATAGGGAAAGTATCAAGAGCTTTGCAGCACATAAGGCATCTATGGCAATTTATTTAAGTGCCGGAATGATTCGGGAATTAAGTAAACAGTTAATTGAGGGTGGGTATAAGGAGACAACACCAGCAGCACTTGTTTATAAGGCAACTTGGGCTGAGGAGGAGGCATACCTGTGTACAATTGAGACATTATATGATGTATCTGTAGCACATAGGATTACGAAAACAGCCCTTATATTGGTCGGAGATGCAATCGCTCATCAGCATTACAGTAAATCAAGGTTGTATGCACCGGATTTTTCGACTGAGTACCGAAAACGAAAAGAATTTCTAAGGCGCTAAAATACACCGCCTAAGAAATTCTAAGTTCGTTTGGAAGAACGCAAGGACGGCGTTCTTCCTGAAAGGAAGGATATGAAACTAAGTGTTATCAGTTTTACGGAAAATGGAAAACAACTTTCGGAAAGTATTGTAAAACTGTTGGAGAAGGAATTAGAAATCAAGTTATATACAAAATGTGAGGCAGGCATAAAGGATGATATTTATTCAGATATCTTATTTCTAAAAAAATCTGTTGGAGATTGGGCAAAGGAACGGATGCAGGAGCAAAACGCCTTGTTGTTTATAGGCGCCTGCGGAATTGCAGTCAGGGCAGTAGCGCCGCATCTTACGGATAAACTGCATGATGTACCAGTGCTTGTAATGGATGAAAAAGGGAAATATGTCATTCCGATTTTATCAGGACATATGGGCGGTGCAAACGATCTTGCAAATCATATAGCAGAGAAAACAGGGGCAGAAGCAGTGATTACTACGGCAACAGATCTTAATAAAAAATTTGCTGTGGATTTGTTTGCAAAAAGAAATAGATTATATATTGCAAATATTGCAAATAAAGATGGGATAGTTAAGGTATCATCAAAGGTATTAGCCGGAAAAGAAATTACGATGTCCATAGAAGCGGGGCATGAAATCATTGGGGGAGAGTCAGGTATACGGTTTGTTCCATATCCGCCTATGGGAGTTGTTGATGTTGTGGTAACTTCAAAAGATGATATGTTTGATACTTCTCTTTTGCTGAAACCGCGGGAGTATGTCATAGGAATTGGCTGTAAAAAAGGGAAAAAAGCAAATGAAATTGATGATTTTATCTTAAAAGCAATAAAGAAAAAAGGAATTTCTATCATGCAGATTTTCGCGCTGTCCTCTATTTCGCAAAAGCGAGATGAACAGGGGATTGTTGAATGGTGTCGAAAAGAAGGGATTCCATTTTTTACATATACAGCAGAAGATTTGCGGGAAGTAAACGGAACATTTACAAAGTCTATGTTTGTTAAGAATCAGGTTGGCGTTGATAATGTTTGTGAAAGGGCAGCAGTGAAAGCCTGTGGAGAAGATGGAAAACTGATTCTTCCAAAAGTCGCGGAAAATGGAATGACGATTGCAGTGGCAAAAAGAGAGTGGAAGGTGTGTTTTGATGAAGAATGAAATCTATATTGTGGGAATGGGACCGGGCAGGGAAGAGATGATGACGGGGGAGGCAATCTATGTACTTGAGCAGGCAGATGTCATTGTCGGATATACGACTTATCTGAAGCTGCTTGGACAGCGTTTTCAGGGGAAGGAACTGCTAGATACTCCTATGCGTCAGGAAGAGGAGCGGTGCAGGCTGTGTTTTCAGGAAGCGGAGAAAGGGAAAAGGGTGGCGCTTGTTTGCAGCGGTGATGCAGGGATTTATGGACTGGCATCGTTGATGTATGAGATTGGAAGAGAATATCCGGAAACAGAACTTTTTGTTATTGCAGGAATTACGGCTGCAAGTAGTGGGGCAGCCGCTCTGGGGGCACCTCTTAATCATGATTTTTGCGTGGTTAGTTTGAGCGATTTGCTGACACCGTGGGAGAAGATAGAAAAAAGGCTTGAAGCTGCCGCAGCAGGTGATTTTGTCATTGTGATTTATAACCCATCCAGCCATAAAAGAAAGGACTATCTGATGCGGGCTTGTAATATCCTGCTTCGCAGCATAGAAGAGGAACGTATCTGTGGTTATGTTGAGAATATTGGAAGAGAAGGGACGATGGCAGCAATCTGTACCTTAAAGCAGTTAAAGGAGAGGGAAGTAAATATGTTTACCACGGTATTTATTGGAAGTTCCGGCTCGGAGAACATAAATGGGAAATTTGTTACAAGGAGAGGCTATAAGATTGAAAAAAATATTGATATTTGCAGGGACAACTGAAGGAAGAAAATTATCGGAATATCTTGCAGAGGCTGAAATAAATC
>CAQBGY010000275.1 GCA_948759685.1 uncultured Eubacterium sp. | reverse complement strand
TAAGAATTGGTTCGATATGTTTTTCCGTCAAATTCGATTTTTTCGGGAAACATCGAACTTATCAGCTTAATTTTCACCCCTACAGACGCATTTCTTATATAGCTATCTATATTGTTTATCAGATTGATAGAGTAGTTTAGTTTTGGTTCGATATTACTACGGTTAGGGTTCTCACGCATTTCAATCTGTTGTTGCATGGCTGAGGCTTCTTTTGTGTATCTCTCCAACATTCTGTTATATTGTTCTTTGGTTAAATCTCCGTCCAGATATTTGTCTTCAATGCTGTTGATGCGTTTTTGGACGGTAGAAAGTTCATTTTGCAGTGCTGCTGCTTCTTTTTTGCTTTCTCCTTTGCGTTCGTTTTGCAAATCCTTTAGAATTTCGTTATACAAGTCCAATACCGTTTTATTGGGCTTTAATTGGGCTGTGTATCGAGCGAACTCTTCGTTTACGTTCTCTGCTCTCATTCTTATATGTTTTTGATTGTTACAACAAAAGTAGTAGGTGTATTTGCCGCCATTGCCCGAACTTGTAGCACCAGTTAAGGCATAACCACATACGGGGCAGATTAAAAACTTCCGCAAAAATAAGTCAGGATTTATGGCTTTGGATAGTTTGGGTGTTTTCTTTCTTTTACCGTCCAGAATCTCTTGAACTTTATAGAATGTTTCTTCGTCTATAATTGCTTCATGTTCACCGTTAACATAATATTCGGGTTCTCCTTTGTATGCTGGCACACGAATTTTACCAATATAAAATTTGTTGCGTAGCATTTCAAGAAATGAACTTTCGGGTATATTATATCCTTTTCTTGCAAACTTCCTGCGGATATAACAAGGTGTTTCAATGCCTTTAGCCACTTCTTTAAACATGGCTTGTATAAATGGTGCTGTATTGGTATCTATTTCTACATGGGTTTCATGTTTGCTAATACGTACATTCTTATATCCTCTTGGTGCTTTATTAGCGCATTTTCCTTTTGCTAATGTTCCATGAATGCCGTCCATTGTGGCTTTTGACCTCTTGATGTTGTCGCATTGTGCCGAACCTATGTGTACTCCCAATAATAGGGGCCAAGTGTCAGAATTGAAGTCTAAAGGTGCTTCGATTGCATTTGGTTCAACTCCCAATTTGAGTAATTCTTTTAAGTTCTCACTGGCACTGATAATGTCTCGTGAATATCTATCCCACCGTAAGAATAGTAATTTGTTTACTCTACCTTTGTTTTTACGTATATAATTCATTATTCCTTGTATAACGGGGCGTTTTTCAAAAGTTTTTGCACTCTCATCCTCTCTGTATGGGATATTATCAATAATGTTATATCCCATTTGGTTACAATGCTTTCGTAGGCGTTCTTCTTGTACGTCTAAACTAGCTCCTAATGTTTGTTCATCAGAACTTACTCTACAATATATTATAACATTCATAATTTTATTTATTATTTTTTGTGTTCTTCTTCACTTTCTATTTGTAGCTCTGCTAATAGATATAGATATTCTCTTAGTAGCTTTATTTCTTCATTATTGAATTTTTCATATTCTTGGTTTAGTATTTGTTTACATTTTTCTAATGTAATCATTAAATTAAGATATTACCGTCTGCTCATTGGCAGTTATTTCTGCATTTTAACCTTATCGAGATGAATTTACATTTTAGTTGTGTGCAGATTAATTCATCCCATCTTTCTACAATGTATGTAGAGTAAGACTACTCATGGATGAGGTTATAGATATATTTATATCATAGTTTTTAATTTCCTTAATGTGTTAATACTAGTATTTGTTAATGTATGTATATTTCTAAGACTGTAGTTCTTTTTGAACAGTCTAATTTCTTCTTTATATTCTTCTCGCATAGTTTCTTTATCCTTACGATATCCAATTTTACGGCCTACGACGCCACCATTGATACGATAATTTTTGTAACCACTTTCTATCCGTTCATGGATAGTTTTTCGCTCCATTCTTGCTACTTCGGCTAAGATTGTAATAAGAAATTGGGACATAGGATTTATTGCTCCTTCTGGTGTAAGTGTTTCGATAGCATAATTTTGAATGTATATGGAGACTTTTTTGCTGTTTAAAAGTTCTATAACTTCTAATACTCCTAGTGTATTCCGCCCTAGACGGGATAACTCCGTTACAAGTACTTTGTCTATTGCATTATTTGTAACATATTCAACCATACGTAACAGTTCTATTCTTTCTGTGTTTGCTTTTGCCCCACTAATTTTTTCCGTAAAGCAAGCACATACCTTCCAATTATTATTAGCGGCTAGAGCTGTTAATTCACTCACCTGTCTATCATAATCTTGGACAATTGTTGAAACTCTTGCAAATATCACTACTTTTTTACCCATACTTCTATATTTATCTTATACATCAATTAGTCACAATACAAACATACATATAAAACAATTAAAAAACAAATTTAAATTGACTTATTTCACAATTATATAAGTGAAACTTGTTTTTTGTGATAATTAGATATATTTTTGAAGAAAAATAAAATGAAAGAATGGAAAAAATACTAGCTGAAAATGTGAAACGAATTTGCAAAGAACAAGGTAAACAACTAAAAGACCTAGCAAATGATATGGGAATAGACCCAGGCAGCTTAACACGTGCAATTTATGGAAATGCACGTTTGGACACTATTGAAAGAATGGCGATAGCTTTAGGTGTTTCAGTCAAAACTCTATTTGAACCCATTGAAAAAAATAGCGTAGAAGGCTATATTAAAATAAATGGTAAAATATATCAATTTAACAGTAGAGAAGAACTAAATCAAATACTACAATAAATTATAGAATATGGAAATCCTAATTCCAATCAGATTTATGTAACATTTGAACATTAGGAATATAAATTAAGCCACATCCAAATATTAATATAACAAGTATGGAAGAAGCCTGTTTCTCTAATATAAAAACTAAACTTATAGAAAAAATAAGTAAAGCTCAAAATGAAATATCTATTGCTGTTGCATGGTTTACCAATCAAGACCTATTTAATGCTATCATTGAATGTTTAAATAAAAATATCAGAATTGATATCATATTAATAGATGACTATATAAACAAAAATGAATATGGATTAAACTTTTCTTATTTCATAGAAAAAGGTGGAAACCTATTTTTCTCTACAAACGTAAAAATTATGCATAATAAATTTTGCATAATTGACAACCAAATAGTAATAACAGGCTCATACAATTGGACATATTATGCAGAGAATAAAAATTGGGAAAATATTCTAATAACAAAGAATTCTGCAATCATCAATCAATACAGAGTCGAGTTTAATAAAATTAAAACAACATTACAAAAAGTAGAACAATATAAACCATATACTTTTTGCAATATAGAATCAGATATATTCTCAAACAATTATAATTATTTAATTGAAGATTTGTCATTAAAAGAAAAAATAACAGGGAACAACATTACAGAGCATATTTCTCAACTAAAAAATAAAATAAAAATTATGGAGTCAATATCCATATCACACAAAGCAGCAACATCTTCTTCTAATGCCCCTCATGAGTATCCATCACAACTTAAATATTCTTTGGGAATTAGATGTATAATCAATAATATAGACGATTGCGTTCTAAAGGTTCTTGAGAAAGGCACCTCCGTCCCATGTAAAAACTCTGTTATAACATCCACAGTGAGTGATTATCAAACCTTAGCACGTATTGAAGTTCTAGGAGGTGAATGCTTAAAAGCCAATTCAAACATAAGTTTTGGATGGCTCGATATAACAGATTTACCATCATTAAAAGCTGGATTGGCTAAAATAGAAACAACAATTTCAGTAGACAAAAATGGTCGCATAGATGTTATTGCCAAAAATATTGAAAAAGGAAGTAGCTACAAAGACACATATTGTGCCAAAGATTTAGTTATATAATCTTTTAGATTAGAGTAATACAAGAAAAAGTGTATCAATAGGTCTTTTCATAGATTATATTGATACACTTTTTGTTTTGATACACAAGCCTCATCAAACTGGCAAATATTGGTTTGTCTGTCTATTTCTAATAGTCATAAAATAAGCATTCAACGAGAACGGAATTTTTCTCTTTCGAGTAAGATATTTGAGGATGTTATAAAGGGAAAGATTGTCCGTTCCGTTTTCACTAGCTTTTGGGGATTGTCGAATTTTGACGCTCTCATAATCAATGGATATGATTTGTTATTCCTTTCCTTTTTTATCATTATCCTTATAATGAGTAAACCCTATAGGTCTACGTTCCGTTTGTTTATTAACCAGCTTTTGTTTCTCTGCCAACTGTGACAGTGCCAAGTAAATATCGTCAAGCTCTTTTCGAGTATCTTCGCTGAGGTCGTTTATTGCGGCTATTGTATCTTCATTGCCTTCTTCCAGCATTTTCATGTGTTGCTTTAATTCTTCAATTTCCTTAGTTGCGCTATTTACGGAAGACAAATATTGGCGTACAGTAACGAAAGCACGCATGATTGATATGTTTATTTCAATAGCAGCTTCGCTATTTAATACAGATGAAAGCATGGCTACACCTTGTTCTGTAAAGGCAAAAGGCATATAACGTGTACCACCTCTTTTGTTTGAGGACGCAATTTGCGACCTCAAACTTTCAAACTCTTCCTTGGTTAGTTCAAACATGAAATCGCTGGGAAAGCGTTTGAGGTTTCTTCTTACTGCCTCTTTTAGTCGTTTGGTTTCGCTTCCATAAAGCTCTGCTAAATCAAAATCGAGCATCACTTTTTGCCCTCTTATTTCATATATTTTATTCTGAATGACTTGTAGTTCCATGATTTATAGGATGTTTTGTGAAATAATAGATTAATCTCTAATCTGTCTAGAATTCGGCAGATGCCATCCGCCAAATTGAAGGTTGCAAATTTGGCGGTTAATGACCGCCGAATTTCTATATTCATATTAAACGCTATACACATTAATACAATTTGATTGACTAACGATTCAAAGTTCATGTTTTGGTACTCTGGGCAAAGTTACTATTTTTATTATCAAAGTTTTAATTCCGGCAAGCTATTTATAGCTTCCTCTTTTAATTTGTAATCATTCTATTTTCCGCCACGACAATTTTATCGGCTGTTTTTCAGCCGAT
>CAQBGY010000274.1 GCA_948759685.1 uncultured Eubacterium sp. | reverse complement strand
AAGATAAGGGCGAGGGTACAAGTGGTAGCGAACGTTGGTATTTGGGTTCTGATAATCGTGATGTGGGTTCAATACATTCCGATTACTGTGAATTGGCAGCAGCTGACCTGTGCGATTGCAAAAATATTGCTGTATTCCCGGTTATTGGATGGTGGAGGGAGCGAAGTTATTTAGGAAAGTACAATAATAAAATAAGATATTCATTGATAGTTTCATTGTCTACTCCAAAGGTAGATGTAGATTTTTATACACCCATTATGGCAGAGATTAAGAATGTTATTGAAACTGAAATATAATAAAATTCAGGTGATGTTTATCACAACTTGGGTTTATAATTTAATAATATCTTGATAAGCATTCAAAGGTGACTGGATAACTGTTATAAAATACTCAACTTTTCATATGAAGAAAGAGTAAACGTCAAATCACGCGCCTTGGATAGTTAGCCTTTTGGTAAAACTCAGGAGCGGCCGGCAAAAGTTTCGGTACGTATTGATACAGTAAAATTATCTAAAGATAAAGATTAACAAAATGCGAAGATGTAGTACATGACATATGAAATGGGTAGTAAAATAAATAAGAATTATGTAGTACTGTTATATAATAGCAAAGCAGCCATCGGTTATTTTGAGATGGCTGCCTAAGCGGATTGTCAGAATTAATATCTAAAAATACATCTAGTTCTCATCATTAGAATCAGATTGTAAATCTATTTTATCTTTTAAATACTGTGCAAAATAAGGATAATATTTTTTCTGTAACGATTTAATCTTCCAATCAAATCCAGTAACAATATGTCGGCACATTTGACTTCCACAATGACATTCGAAAGAATAATCTTCATTATCTATAAAAGCATAATCAATGGTAAGTTCTTCTCCAGCCATAATATCTTTTATTGCAATAAACGTTATTTCTCCATGCATTCCACAATTAGGATCACATGAATGATTATTATATAGTTTAACATGTGGTTCTTCTTCAGATGAAATTGCCCCAATAAAATAATTATCAGAGATTGGTAAGTAACTGTTAATTACTGATGATGAGAACAATTCCCTCCGAGTTAAAATATGACCACCTTTTATGTATACAATTTCACCTTTAGAAATTTTCTCTTTGGCATACATCCCTTTTTTGTCTATACCGCTATTGCGTATTTCAACTTTGTTACTTAGTACAGACTTCATTTAGTATCCTCCAATAGTGGAATCTCATGTAAGAGACAATGTATTCCACCGCCCCCCAATAGTGGTTCTCGGCTATATACTTGAATCACCGTTCTTTTGGGAAATATACTTTTAAAAATATCTTTTACTGTATCATCAGTACTACATCCAAAAGAAGGAATTAATACGGCATCATTAATTATATAAAAATTCAAATATGATGCTGGTAAAATATCTCCAGCATTTCTTGGTAATGCATCTGGATGGTTTCTTAATCCATTTGCCTCTTTTTTTTTCATATACTGCATAGGAGGAAGTGGAATTAAGTGTATTTTATATTTGTCTCCATTAATATTTGTAATATTGGATAATATATCATAGGCTCTTTTTAGTCGATGATAATTTGGGTTATCTGAATCTTCTGTCCATGCTAGGCAAAGTTCATTTTGATTAGCAAAAGATAAGAGATTATCTATGTGACCGTTAGTTTCATCATTTGCAAGACCTTGATCGAGCCAAATAATTTGTTTGTTATGGGTCGCATTTAATATCTTTTCCTCAAGAAATTCTCTTTTTTTAAATGGATTACGATTTCGGTTAAGCAACACACTTTTAGTTGTAAAAAGGGTGCCATTTCCATCAGAAATAATAGCCCCTCCTTCGAGGACGATATCAACGTTTTTACATTCTAATCCTAAATAACCAGCAGCAAAGGAAGCAAATTTGTCATCTGCATCCCAAGGGTAATACGCTCCTTCCTTTTTGCCTCCCCATGCATTAAATTTCCAACTTATACACTCGCTTTTTCCATCAATATGTGTAAAAGTAGGACCTATGTCTCTTGCCCATATATCGTCATATTCAGCTTCTATAACTGTGACATTATTTGAAATATTTCCTAACTTCCCCAACAAAGACGATTTGCAAAAGAGAAATACTGGTTCATATTGTGATATTATTGAAACTAGATTGAGTATGTATTCTTGCATATGGACAGCATCGTCTCTCCAAATATCATTTCGAAATGGAAACATAGCAATCGTACCATGATGTTCTTCAAATTCACCAATAATTCCATTAGTCATTTTCATTATTCATAACCTTCTGTTTTTGAATCGCTATAGCTTCATCCGGATGGTATCCTTCGAAATTTCTTCCGGATTCTGCATACATATCAAAAGCAACACCATTATAACCACCGTGAACAGGAACAAAGCCGCCAGAGATAAAACTAGCTTTATCGGAAACTAAGAAACTTACTACATTAGCAATTTCGTAAGTTTCTGCAAATCTTTCCAAGGGACATAGCTGAGAACCGGTGCTTCTTGAAATAAATGGAACCATTTCTGAGGAAGAGGGGTCTGTTTCATCGAAAGACTTAACCCATCCCGGACAAACAGCAGTGACGCGAATTTTTTTCTCATCATAACCAAAATTAATTGCCAGGCTATCTGTCAAATTAATAAGTGCAGCCTTGCTTGCTGCATAAGCTATACTTGAAAACGAACCCTTCATGCCATCTGTGCTAATCATATTGATGATTACACCATTTTTGTTCATTTGAGATTTCAACCCAACGGAAAGAGTAAGCGGAGCCGTAACATTAACGGCCAAAACACGATCCCACATCTCAAAATCATAATCATCAATATCCTCTCCGCCACCAAATGCTCCTGCATTATTAACAATAACATCTAAGTTTATATTAGAATTTTTAAAATAGTTAATAAGAGAATATATGGCATCACGCCGAGATAGATCACATTGTAAAAATTTTATATTACCAGGGTTTTGATCATAGAAGTTCTTTGCTGTTGAATCTTCACTATGATATATTGCGTATACATAGAAACCATCCTCAATAAGTTGCTTTGAAATAGCAAAACCTATTCCAGTAGTCCATGAAACTCCTGTAACCAAAGCATTTTTCATCACTATACCTCCTAATTAGTTAATTTTTAATTTAGATACCTATAAAATTGAAAACAAGCAAAACACCACCACTAATGACCATAAAAACAGTAAATAAATATGTCATTATCCATGTCTTTTCTTTATTTTTTGTTGCATCTAATACGATGGTTTCTTTGTCTTTATATTCAGTGTAGCGTTTTACAGTAATATAACTTTGAAATCCACTTAATTTTGCAGCAAGATACATACATAATGCACTTGCTAATAAAAAAACTATTGTTGCAAGATATAAAAACCAATTTGTATATAAAGAACTTTTTGCAAAGCATAAATTTGTAAATATATTGATCGACAGTGAAACCAGAATACCACTAACAAAAGTATAAACGTTATTATTGATTAGCATAAGTGGTACAAATACTCTTTTATACATTTATAGACCTCCGTTAAGGCTGGTTTCTATTTTCTTCATTTGAAGGCGCATATTCTCTATATCAACTTCTAGTTGCGTTTTTGCTATTTCCAAATCCTGTTTACTCTTGGCATTTAATATCTGCGATGATAATTTATCTTCTGTTTTTTCTGCTTTATCTTTTAGTTCACTAATTTCTTGCCGCATATCCATAAATGATTTAAATGGGCCAGATTCAAGGTTTGGATTAGGCGTGACTTTTTCCTTGTAATCATTCATCTCACTCTCGATTTTGCGTAAAATAGTATGAGCAAAATCAGAAAGCACACGAGTTCGAGATGACATATTTTTCATCATACTATCTTTAAGTGATACAAGATTTTGTTCTATCTCATAATTGTGCGATAAATCAAATACATCTAAAGCCATATCTTCTAAAGAATCAGAAATCTCCTCATATTCTCCAAAAAATGATTTCCTAATTTTTTCACAACTATCAAAAGATGCACAAGATTGCATGTTGGAAACGTGTTCATCATAAATATCATTCATTCGTTGCGTGAGTTTGTTAAGGGCTGAACGTATTTCTGTTATTTTTTTCCTGCATTCAGTTCGTTTTCCCAACGCAGTAGCTTTTTGCTCACATTCACGAATTGCGGTATTGATTGAACTTTTACGATTTGCAAATCCCTCACTAACTTGTTGTGTGTCCTCAATAAATTGTGAAATACAAGATTTTATTCGTTGACTTTCAGCGACAATCATTTTTAGGTGGTCTTTTTCTTGCTCTAAATAATCTATAATAAGCCCCATTTCTGCATTCCAACATTCCCCAGAAACAGGATCTATAATGCGACGACAATTTGTAATAAGCTGTAATGTGTTCCCATTTTTGCCAATATCATTAGCTATATTATGAAAAATTGCACCATTATCGATTATATTGATTTGATCTCTGCGTGCTGCCACTTTTTCGTCTTTTGCAACAAATAAATCAACAAAATCTTTTCCAATGACTTCCTTGCTACTAAATCCATATAAAGATTCACATTGTCCCATCCACAATTTAATTATACAGTTCCTATCACTTGCCCAAACAGTGAATGGGGAATTGTCAAGTATCTCCAGCTTCATTTGATCTTCATATGTAAAAGCTCTTTTAGATTCCAGCTCTTTTATGTAAGTAATTAACTCCTCTTTTGTCATGTCTTCATAGTTCAAAAAACTCCCCTCCCTTGTTTTGGTAAAATGAATTATGGATGTAAATATGGATACGGTTCACATGCCCCTAATTCCTTATATAATCTTCGGACAGCAGCACATTTTATAGAATTTTGACCATCAAGCTTACCTGTTTCATTTACAGTTTCTCCCAAACAATATCCTCCACAATGAAGCTTTGCAGGACAGTTTTTACAGTGCGCTATTTCTGTTGAACGCCTATTGTTTAGGTTTTCAATTTTATTTTCATACAAATTAAAAGATTTAGTTTTATTATCCCATTTCCCGACAATAAAAGGGTCCATGTGATATGGTTCTGCGCCTAATACAACCATATCACAAGCAGAAACATATCCATCAGGTGTAAGGTGTGGGGCACTTAATGGTGTACAGCAACGACAATGG
>CAQBGY010000273.1 GCA_948759685.1 uncultured Eubacterium sp. | reverse complement strand
TACTCAAATAATCAGCTAAGAATTACGCCCAGTTTTTCAAGATACAGAGCATCCCTCGCAGTTATTTCAGATGTCCATCTGCACCGTTTTAACTTAACAGACACGTCGACATTTTCCACTGTATCGAACCACTGTAACTGCAGATAAAGCGGTGTATTACACAGCTATGATTTAAGGCTAAGCTCGTCATCAATAACTGTTTTTTTATCATGTGCTTCATCACCGGTTTTGTTCCCAAGTGAGTTCTTTAAACGTCGTATTTCTTCGCTAAAATATTCGTAATAGCACAGTGAAACAAACTGTACAAACATTCTGCCGCGCAGAGTGTCTGTATACCACACTCTGGTGCGTGTACCGTCAGCGTGTTGCTTCTCCGCCTCAAAAAAGGACTCGATAGTTTCTCTCTTGCGGTATTTACGCAGACATTCAAATGGATCCTTTTCTTTGTTGGAAACAAGCACAAAATATCCATGGTATTTATTCGCTTCAGAGATGGCTTTGTTATTGGGGACAACGGTTATTTTACTGCCCCATTTTTTGACGATAAAATACTTCTTCACCTTTGTCTGAGCTGCGTCAGATAATTCACTTAAAGGGATACCCTTTTCAATCAGTGTTTTAAGCTCATATAAGTCAGCATCAAAGGCTGCCTTGTCAGCAGTCTGTCTGGACTGATCGAAAAAAATGTTGAGATATATCCTTCTGGAAAAGGTCTCTATAGTCCCTTTTTCAGCGCCGTTTTTGTGGTTTGTATATTTGCGAGTCTTCTCAAAGTCATGTATAAGCATAACGGATACGCCGTGTGTTGTCTGATCATAGGGACAGAGCGACCTGAAATCATCAAGCGCCTCGCGCTGTTTATCTATTTCAGGTCTGATCCATTTGACACTGGTTTTTCCAAGTATTATGAAGTCAAAGCCTGCCTGGAGCAGTTCGGAAAAATTCTGCTCAGAGTAATAAGCATTATCAGTGACAATCTCCGTTGTATTGACGCCAAGCGCAGAAAGCTGCCTTATAGCGTTTGTCACAGACGTTACATCCGGAAGATTTCCCGGCTGCTTGGTAAAGGCAATTGGCTGCCTGTTTTCTATGGAGTACAACGTCAGTAGTTTGATGGTTTTCAGGCCATCATGAGCCTTGTTAAATCCATATCTCACTTCATTCTGATTTGCAGAATAGGTGGATATGGTAGACGAGTCATATGCGAGCGCATCACCAGCCTGCAAAAGCTCACAGCGGTGTTTGAAAAAGTTTTGTTGAAGACTCTCATCAAGTCCGATGGAAACAAAGAGATTATGATATACATCTTCTGTAATACTGTCCTCATAAGGCAGCGGGTGATTATACTGCCAGGTCTGGATCCCTGGCAGGGGCTGTCCGTTTGTTGCAAGTAGATATCTCGCCAGCGAAATTATCTTCTGTGCAGTACCAAGATCCGTGGATGAATAAATAGCATCATCAATGCCTGATACTGTGCCTATGTGATCAATGATATCCATCATCCCGACATGGTTTCTTTTAGCCGAAACAATTTCTGTTTTTTTGTCAGAATTAGAGCTTTTTGTACGTTTTGGCCGTGTCGGAACCGGAATTTTTGAACCTTTTGGGATTTTGGAAATAAGTTTTGTACTCAGTACTTTGTTATATTTTTTCTCTGGATCGTAAATGGTTTGACGCTCAAGAATGTAGATATCTCCGTTCTTTTGGGTTTGTCTGATTATAGATGTTTTTATTTTACCGGATGGTTTTGCTGGCATAGTGTACTCCTTACATTTTGAGTATATATTATATGCCTTCGTTATAATATATACTCAAATAAAAAGCAAGTAAATTTGTCAAAAAATCCAGTAAAAACAAAGGTTTGAGTACTGTCTAGCATCCATAAAAAAGAGCAATATAACGATTTGAGTCAATATTTTACAACTTTAGGGTTAGGTATACAATTGCAAGAGTTGTATGAAGTATTAATATAATATCTAAATGACTTTTCGTAAAAGGCAGGAGTTTTTCGAATAGTTTGAAAACTCAGTCATTATTTTTCGGTAACTTTCTTAAATGGTGCCGTAAGATAATGTGGAAGAACATAGAAATCAATCAAATTAAGCCCCGTATCGTCTTCTTGTGAGTAATCCTCTGGCTTCTCATCCATTTGTTCAATATATTTGATGGTTGGAGCACATATAATTGCTCCTGCCGATTCACCAATCATAAGTTTTCCATTTGACAATTCTTTAATTCAATAGTTCATCTGTTCCCGTTTTGCGTAGTTGGTCTATAAGAAAAAAGAATTTCCGCCAGTAAAATATATAATATCTGCATCTTCAAAAACAGACTTTATAGTTGAATAAACCACCTTTGAAATATCAATTTCTGTTACTGCTGCCCCTGATTTTTTGAATAGTTTTCTAGCCGAACCGACATAACCAGTATAGCCTTCATGAATCGAAGCTGTGGGAATAAATGTAATTTTCTTGTTATCAAGTTCTTCTTTTATCAGATTTCCTACACTTGAAAAGTGCGGAACATAAGAACAGTTTCATCTAAATTCTCCTTTATAAATCCCGATTTATCGGTTTGTACTGGAGGGAATTATACCATACCCAATTACGAAAAACAATCCCCCGTTTTATGTCCGTTCTAACTATCCAGACGGTCAAGGGGCGAGTAGTATTTTTTCGCAAAGTGCACGAAAAAATACTACTCTTAAACCCTTGACCGTCTGGATTTTTGCCGTTGCCATTTCGCCGCCGAAAACGGGGAACAGGATTTGACAATCCCGCCCCCGTTTTCGTCCGCTTCATTCTAACGGCAAAACCGTCTGCACTACTTCGGCGGCTATCGATAGGTTTTGCGGTGGCTCTGCCCCCGCACCCCCGATCTCTTCCAAGGAACAGAATGGAGTGTTACGCAATAGGGCTTGAAAAGGCTTGATTTTTAAGGCGTTTCAGACACGAAAACCCACCGGGCAAGGGTTTTATACTACCCACCCGCGAAAACGGCTTCTAAATGTCCACAGGCGCGTTTTGCGCCCTTTTTCCTGCCCCGTTTCCCACCGCACTAACAAGGGCTTGCGTCAATAACTCAAAAAAGCACTTGACAAAACGCTTCATGGGGCAACGTAAAAGATATTGGGCCTTATAGTGATCCGGTATTTGAGAACAACGTGTTACTCACTGAAACGGAAAGGCTGATGATGTCCGGCAGACCGAGAGAGCCGAAGTATGCCCGCAACAAAAATATCCTTGTCATCGGCGGTTCGGGTTCGGGCAAGACGAGGTTTTTCGTAAAACCGAACCTTATGCAGATGCACTCATCATACGTTGTCACTGATCCGAACAGATAAGTATAATAGGGTTATAGGGAAGCGCGCACCCTTAAAGAAAGACCAACTATTAAAAGTCAAGTAGATGATTGAAAAAATCAAAAGAAATTTTTATAGAAAAAAGAGTACGACAACAAGACCTGCTGTCAGGCAGGCTGGAAAGGGAAAAAGATTTAAGATTTTGGAACATAAGGCTGATTATTCTTTACAACAGCATAAATAATGTTGCACATTTTTCTTGCCACAGCACCGATACAGGTTAAATGATGCTTGCCTTCGGCCCTCTTTTTCTGGTAATAGGCACTTAATACAGGGTCTTTAAAGGCGGCGACCAGGGCGGCTTGAAAAATGGCTTTCCGCAGGTATGGTGATCCGCGTTTGCTCATTACATTGTGGGCTGCTTCAAATTCGCCGGACTGCGTGACCGTGGCGTCGAGCCCGGCAAAGGCCACCAGTTTTCTGGGACTGTCAAATTTAGAGATGTCACCTATTTCACTGATAATAGCAGCACCTGTGACATTACCGATCCCGGTAATGGTTGTAATGGGGGATTCCAGTTTTTCCATGATTCCAGCGATTTCAGTTTCCGTTTCTTTTACCTGTTTTTCAATAAAGGCTATCTGTTCAATCAGCGCTTTGAGTTGAAAGGTAAAGCTGCTTTTGGCGAAAGTAACGCCAAAGGAACAGGATGCGGCAGCCTTTAACTGCTCTGCTTTTGCAGAGCCGACCTGCTTACGGCTGAGTTTGGCCAGCAGCCCGGCAAGAGTTTGTGATGAAACCGACTCAAAATCAATGGGCGAAGAAAACTGGAGAAGGACCTCTTTTGAGGTCTTGCCAAAGATGTCGGAAAAAATGGACTGGTATTCAGGGAAAACCTGATCCAGTACACAGACAACCTTACGCTTCAAGTCACTGATGGATTCCACCAGATAGGTGCGAAAACGCGTAAGTGAACGCAGGGAGAATAAATCCTCATCTGCGAGCCTGGTTTCGACAAACTGCCCATAACGGATTAAGTCGGCAATAAGGACAGAATCAATGATATCATTTTTCCGTTTGCGAATTTCAGTGCCCCTGCACCAGCCATCGGTCTGAATGGGATTGATGACATGAAGAAGGAACTTCTTTTCAAAAAGAAATGAATAGACAGAGAGCCAGTAGTGTCCGGTAGCCTCCATGCCGATTTCAAAGTCATCAGGGCTTGGAGAATAAGAAGCGAGTTTGGAAAAGAGGGCATGTCCACCGTCCGAGGTATTGGGAAAGGAGAAAGCCTTAAATACCACCTTGCCAGATTGATCCATCATGGAAGCGACATGGTTATTTTACCAATATCAATGCCAACAAAAAACATACAGCCACCTCAGAAGAAAAATTTTAGATTGGGAGACCACTCAGCTAATAAGCGCCACTACCTTGTGCTAAATACGGAGAGAAGCCATAAGGCAACCAACATCCAACTCATACGCGGAAAGCTTATTAGAGAGAGGGATCAGTCTTTCAAGTACGAGCAGAGCCGCTCAAGGAGGGAACGATCATCCTCTCAATCTAATAAAACTATTATCTCCTATCAGACAGGAGATGTAAAGAAGCAGGTCTGAGGGTTTATAGGTATCCCTTGAACAACCTAAATACATTATACAAGGAGGTTACACACCATGAAGAAGCAGACAGAGAAGGACAAACTCACCGCCCTATACGAAAGACTCTCCCATGATGACGAGCGGGCAGGCGAATCCGTCAGTATTGAGAACCAGAAGCGGATTTTAGAGGACTACGCAAGAAAGAACGGTTTTACCAATATCCGGCATT
>CAQBGY010000272.1 GCA_948759685.1 uncultured Eubacterium sp. | reverse complement strand
TCGCTGTAAAAAGAATCCTAACTGCAATGTTGTCCTTATCTAAATGACATTGGGGTGGAACTCCAGCCTTTTATATACTTCATCAGGAAGCCGCTTATATTTCCCATCCGGGAACGCTGCTTTCAACTCATCCTCCGACATTTCATGTTGAATGACTGTAACCTGGATATCTTTTAAGTCTTCTTCGCGTTTTCCTTTTTTCTTCTTTTTTCTGCGGATGACAACTTCCTCAAATTCCGGTTCTTCCGCCTGCGTGCCTGGTTCACCCGCTGCAGCTTCCGGCTCATTGAAAAACAGGCTCATCTGGCCGTCAATCACGTCCATTTTTTCAGAACGCCGCCCGAAGCGCTGCTGGCGCAGAACTGCGATCTGTTCCATGATCAGCTCCTGGTTCTCCATCATCCGGGCAGTGTTTTCCTGCAGTGAGAGTATGATACTGACCAGCTCGTCTTTTTCAACATGATTCAATTCATCTGCTGTATAAATCTTCTTTTCCATACCATGATTATAGCAGAAAGAAGCGGCCCGCGCTGCATTTTTTTACCGGTATCCCCGTCAAAATGACAATGGTGTGTATCGCTGGAAATGCCGGTTTATAAAGGAATGGAATTATATAGGTCAATTTTTGAGGGAAAACAGGAAAACTATGCGCAAAAACCGCCGGCACACATTTGTACGCAATATTTTTTTGTCAGCCGGATAATGGCACGGGCTGTATATAAAGGCTGAAAATTTCTGCGTTTTGCACAAAAAACAGTCAGCATGTCTTTTTTGGCGAAACTTCCTGTATCCTGTTTTTCTGCTCTACAGCAAGCCCCTGCATCAGCCATGTGAACTGCTCTGGCGTAATTTCACGGGCCTCGGACGCTGTCCGGGGCCACTTGAACCGTCCCGCCTCCAGTCTTTTGTAAACAAGGAGGAATCCGTCGCCTTCCCACAAAAGCCCCTTGATCCGGTCAGTACGCCTTCCGCAGAACACAAAAAGAGTTCCTTTCTGGAATGGATTAAGCTCAAAATGATCCTGTATGACCCGCGCCAGGCCGTCTATCCCAAAGCGGAGATCCGTATAGCCGTATGCCAGGTAAATGCGGCTGTATAAATTCACTTCACCAAGCACGGGCCGCGGCCTCCATGATTTTTGCGATAAAGCCTGCAGAAGCGGATTCCGTTATTTCTATGCAGACATTCCCTTTGCGGATAATGCCTGCTGGCTTGCCCGGCTGGAATTCCTGTTCCCGGCAGATAACCGGAAGCTCCACGAAAGGCGCAGCTTCTAAGCCCTGTTCCGCCGCATCAGCTTCATCCCGGCGGAGAGTTCGCAGCCAGTAGTAATACTGAGACTCTTTGATATTTCTTTCCTGACACCATTCCTTAATGGTCATGCCGCTGTCCATGCGTTCTTTGATCAGGGCAGCCCATCGTTGTGCAGTTACTTCATGTTTTAAATCTGACACCAGTATACACCTCGCTTTCAAAACTGGTAAAAGTTTTCAAAGCCATGCGTATGAACTGTGAAAACTGGCGTTAGTTTTCATAGTCATAATACCATCTGTAAAAACTAGCATTTGTTTTCACAACTGTCATAGCAACTGCAAATGGCCTTGAAAACAATAAATCATTCTCAAGGCCATTATATCGGAATATCTTTTGTCATGCACGGTACTCATTTTTTACCGTTTACGAATCATATTTATATGAATGGTCGTTATATGGTTTAGATGAGTTAGAAACAAAAAGGAAGGCATGGTCTGAAGCCGCCAATTTATTATTTAAAAAGTGTTTTATCTCATCGGGAACAATTGAAAATCCAATTTATCGCGTTCCTGATGATAACGGTTGGAACAGCTTAAAAGAAGATGAGAAACTAGAATTTACCACTAAAACTGCTTTTTTTAATCAGTTAAATCAATATCTTGATTATATGTCACTAGACGATAAAAGAGAAAATTCTTTGATAAATACAAAAGGTAAAGGAATAATAAGACAATGTACGGACATTATTGAGGCACGAAAACAGGAAATAGACAAAGAAGCAGAGAGACAAAATAATTATAACAATCTTAGAGCCAGTATAGCAAATTCTGTTACATTAGAAAACTTCGTTGTAAATAATAATCTTATATTTTCTGAAAAAGACTTGTGTGTTGTTCAAAGCATGATTAGGACAAAACATTATAGTAATGATTGTATTCTTACTACTAACCTTGATGATCCTGTATCTGTTGTCGACAGGCAGGAAGAATTGTATCAAAGTGCTTTAGAAGAGTTATATAAAATATCCCAACCTCAGTATTCTTTTAAAACGGAACTGGACAATCTTTATGTACTTGATGAATTTAAAGAATATCGGGAAACCTTTGATATTGGAAATTTTATTAGAGTCGGATTGGAAATTCATGAAGAACTACACGATAATGATTTTATTAAGCTGAGATTAATTTCCATTACATATAATCCACTTGAAATTAATACGCAATTGTCTATTGAATTTTCTACCATAACCAAATCATTAAATGGTATAGACGATCTTGACTTTTTATTAAATAATATGACATCATCTTCAGGAAGCTCGTCTTCTTCCTCGGCTTCTTCTAGTAACAGTACATTCGGTAACAATGATGCAAATGTTCAAATTAGTAATAATATGTTAAATGCATTACTTAATACAGAGATGTTTGGAACTGCCGTGAGCGATGTAATATTAGATAGTATACAGGCTAATAAAGGTAACTTTAATACATTACTTTCCCACAGTGGAATATTCGGTTCATTAGAAAAAGGCACTACTACAATTAATGGCGATTGTATCAATACCGGAAGTATTAAATCAAACAATTACCCTTATACTAAAAATTATGAAACAGGGGAAAATGAGCTGACTGGAAGCATGTTAGATTTATCTAATGGTACATTTAGTTTTGCAGGTGAAAAATTAATATGGGATGGTAGATCTCTGTCTATTAGAGGTACTTTAGAAGGTTGTGATGGTAATTTTAAAGGTAGTTTAAATGTAAATGAAAAATTTATTGTAGATAAGAATGGAAATTTAAATATCAATGATAGATTCACTGTGGACAATAATGGAAATGTTATTGCTAACGGAAAGCTTACTGCTACTAATGCCGAAATTACTGGGGTAATAAATGCAACTAAAAGCAATATTATAGAAAGTGCTTTTATTGATGGAGATATAACTGCCAATACAATATGTGCAAAAAAATTTTTATTAAAATCTGAGAATTGGACACCACCTCAATATTCTAATAAGTTGGATATTTTTTCCATGTACAATGCGATTATTAACAGTTCTCAAAAAATGCGTGTTTATATTAACAATATGCCTACCGATGGGGATAAAACTATACGCTTTTCCATAAAAGCTATAGTACATAGTCAATCTGAATTCGCAAGTGATACTCGGCAAGAAATTTTTGATATATATCATAACATAATTAAAGTTTCAAATAATAGTAAAGTTGGTACTTTTGATATAAATTTAATTCTTTTAAATTATAGCAGTTGCAGATGTTCATCACATCTTCTTTGGAATGAAACTCATGAAGGCGAAACAATGATAAGTGCTCAAATATTATCCATAGATACGTCGGATGCGTCTACTGATAGTTCTGGAGATTATCCCCCAACTTATTCAGGGAGCATCAGTAAAATTGAGTTTATTCATTGTGACGATTTTGACAATCAAAAAGAACATATAATTTCTTATTGCTTTGGGAATATTCTAAAGTTAGGAAAGGGAATTATAATAGATTCAGATACTCCAAATATTAAATTTAACTCTATTGATATTAATAATAATTCTATTATAGGATTTTCAGATTTCAATTTTAATATTCGAGAACTTAATAAAAAAACGAATGAAGTAACAATTAATTCTAATGAGTTAATGCACAAAGGGGTGTATTCTCAAACTATTACTGCATCTTCTAATCTATACATTGACAATGATGGAAACTTTAAAAGAACATCGTCATCTTCTAGGCGTTATAAAACAAATATTTCACAAAATTTACCAAACAATATTTCCCCACACAAAATTTACGATTTAAACATATATACATATAGATATAAAAATAGTTATATTTCATCTACCGATCAACGATATCAAACTGACATTTTAGGTTTCATTGCAGAAGATATATATGAAAAATTTCCTATTGCATGTAACCTGGATAAAAACGGTAATCCTGAAATGTGGAATATTAATATACTTTTCCCAGCTCTTACCAAACTTGTTCAAGAACAACACACAGAAATCGAAACAATCAAAAAACAATTGCAAGAATTAAAGGAGAATATAACAAATGGAACAGATTAATACAACACCCACACACGGATTATTAACAGAGGATTTCAAACAAAATTTATTCACCCTGATTCAAAATCACCCACTCGACATCCAAACCAAAGCAGTGATTTTAGATTCCGTGTTAATGACTGCCAACATTACTGCAAGGCAGCAAACACAAAAAGAACTTGAAGAATATCAGCAAATCAATAACAATAATACTGAAACCATTGAAAAGGAGGGAAATAAAATTTGAATATTACAAAGACAAACAGCCTCAGCTTTTACAATGAACAGGGCATTTTAACCCTGAATGCAAAACAATTCGACACAGGACGAATGTTTGTATTTCACATTATGCACAATGATGTGCCATTCGATTTGTCAGGCTGCGCCGCATATCTCAGAATCGCCAAAGCAGACGGAACACAATTTCAAGGACACGAATGCTGTACCATTGAAGGCCCTAAAGTAATCATTAAAACAAATATTGGCAATGGCAGTCAAATCCTGACTGCCGCCGGAACAAACGCATGTGAACTGCATCTCGAAGACTCTGACGGCACTTCACTTACGACATGGACGTTTCATATCGTCGTGGAACCGCGCGTTCACGACGGAAGTCATATGTCTTCCATCGATTCATACGATGTTCTTGACAACATGATTAATATGGAAAAGGAACGGATTGCGAATGAGGAACAGCGGAAAGAAAACGAAGCGAACAGAAATACCGTTTTTGAACAGAAAATAGAGGAAACCAACGCTGTCATTACTGACTGCCATCTGGTAATTGACGCTGCCAATCAGAAGATTAGCAGCTTTGATGCAG
>CAQBGY010000271.1 GCA_948759685.1 uncultured Eubacterium sp. | reverse complement strand
TTCTGAAAATCAACCTTTTCCTGCTTATTCTCTATTGAGTTTCCGAGAGTGCTCTATAATTAGTTTTTTATATTTCGTATCTCCAATCGTATCCCTAAACATATCAAGCACAGGAATAAGGCTGTCCTTTGTACCATCATATTGCTGCTGCATAAGCTCCCAAACAGGCTTTCCCTGTGCATCTGTTAAATCACCTCCGTCTGTGCTGAGAGTTTCCACCGAAAGTGTAAATATCACATCTAAATCATTGCAATCAGATTCAAACGAAGCTGTCATGGCACCGCCAAACATCGCCCCCAATTTTTTCCACATACTTAGCCGCCTCGTCCGAATATATTCACTCTTCAATAATAGTGCTCGCTGATACACCTAAATTTGAACTATCATCCAATATTTTTTGATATTCTCCTGAGAATGATGTCCCCACTTCTCCAAGTGTTCCATGCTCCTCTACACTAATTCCACCATTATTTGCAGGATGAATTATAATACCTGCACCCCACTCATCTAAATATTCAATACTTCCATCCTCAAATATGTTCGTAACACTTCCGCTGATTTCACTAATACTTACACCTGACCAGCTGTAACCATCTATACACAAGGTATTGTCCGCATCATAATAAATAGTAATCTCTGCTCCGCAGAAATCTTCATTTTCCCCCCATGTCCAAGCATATGTACCTATCAGTGCATCTATGGTCATTTTTACATCATCATGACTGGTATTCTCCGTTTTCCTATTCTCAATCTGGCTTATATTTTCATTATTATATACAGTTTCAATTTCCACATTTGTACCATATTCAGGCACGCTTTTCTCCAACTCATTTTGGTTTATTATAGACTGATTCATATCAAAATCATCATCTGTATAATTTCCCAAAAATAATGCCACTATTATCATAACTGCAAAAATTACTAACGAGATTACTGACAAAGTCAATCCTATGGCTGCAAAACCATTTTTCTTTTCTTTATCCCGTATTCCAATGATTCCCAAGATAATACCAACAATTCCTAATATAAAGTAGGCACCCAAAGTCAAGATATTAAAAATACCTATAATAAACGAGATTACTCCAAACACAGATTGTTTCTTTTTGCATTCTGTTCTATCAGTACTTTCCTTATTTAATTTTATACTTATACCGCCTGTTACTGCATTTTTATCTGTGGGTTGTTTAGTCTTTCTATTATCGTCTATCTCAGCCTCTCTTTTAACATTATTCTCTTTTTCCACTATATTTATATCATCATTTTCATAACAAGAATGGCTTCCTTGGATATCCAACTTACCTTCTGCTTCTTTAAAGTCTTCATCCTGTTGTATCTGATCTATTATCTGTCCAGTATGTTCCATTACGTTCATTGCCAAAATATTATTTTCCAATGATGAACAATCTGTTTTTGCTATACCTAGTGCTAAAGCATCCAATAATGCAGCGTACCTCTTTACTTGGTTATCAGCTACCAAAAATGGAATTTCGAATGTCATTATAGTATTCTGTCCAGCATCTAACACCAATAATTTTTTATTCTCAGTCTTTATAGATGTAATTTCCGCTAAACGAACCTGTTTGACCTGATTTTTATCATACTCGATTAATTTTCGTGTAGTAAATACTGTTCCCTTTTTTCCACCTCCCATTAGTGTCCGATCAATAAAGAGCAACGCCTGCCCATCTTCCCTATTAAATGAAGGCGCTTTGTTTTTCCTATCAAGAACAAAATCATGAAAATGTATTCTTTTTTTAAGTCCTTCATAGAAAGACGAATTCTTAACAATTTCACAAAATCTATCCAAGAATGTTTCTGGATCCGAAAGTCTTTGTATAATTTCCTGTTTGTATATATACTCTTCCCACACAACATCTAGTCTTTCATGAATCTGTACTTCAAAATCTTTTTCCAGATAATTAATACTCTTAATTTCCATTTCATACTTTTCTTTACAATTCTCATCTAGCAAATTAATATTATTCCAGTCATATTCTGCACATTTCTGATTAAATGTACTAATATCTTTCTCTACATTTCTGGCTATATCCCTTGTTCTATACTCTACTCCTTCCACAGTTCTTAACTTTTTGTCAATTACCTGCCATTTCTCATCCAGAACTTTGACATATTCTTTATTTTCAATACCATATTTTTGACATAATTGGATAATTTGCTCTTTTTCCTTTATAAGTTCTTCTTCTGTTGAGTATTCTTTTTTTTCTAACTTTCCAAATTTTTCATCTATCCTTTTCTTTTTCATTTTCTTTAGATCAAATCCGAAAAAGTCTCCCAGCTTTTCAATTTCACAATCCGCATCGCCATAGTGATCAATCACATATTTCATTAGCTCTTCGTTTTCTGGATTTAACTGCAATGACCTGACTATTGCAACGCATAACTTATCTTCTGGTATTCCATTTCGCAGTATATTGTTACTCAGTGCGCGGGCTTCCGCTTCTTCCTTTTCAGATATATCTTCATATTTAATATTTGTATGCTCCGAAATGATATCCATGACCTCAAAACCGACTTCATAAACAGCTTCATACATTCCGTTCACAAGGCTGTTTACCACACTTTTATCATTATATATATTTGATTGTTTTACTGACGAAACAGCGCCTGAACCAGCATTCCCAATTGCATTAACTAAAGAATGTCCGATTCCTGTTGCCATATTCATTGTCCCTGCTTTTATTCCTGATGAAATCGCACCTCCAATCCCATAGCCATAACCACGATATTTTGTCCGACTAGCTTTTCGTTCGCGCCTATACTCCGAAGCTTCTCTCTGCACATCTACGATTTCCTCATATTTATCACAGATAATATCAAATGGTTCTTCAAACTCTTCGAAGCATTCTTCACAACATTTTGCAAGACTCTCCAAATCTACTGTGTATACACCTTCTTGCTGAATGCAGACCATCGATTTTTCAAGAACATCATAAAATATTTTCAGTGCATCTTCTTCCAAATGCTCTACAACGCCCTTTAAACTTCCATGTTGCGAGTATTTCTTTTTAAGAAGTTCTGCTGATTCCAATGCCAGACATTGATATTTCTGTGTCATTAAATAATAATTAACTCTTTCATTTGAAAACAAAATTTTTTGATATAAAATATTAAATTCTTTCATGTATGTCCCCTTCATATTTTTATTGTACTCACGAGCTATAAAGCTTCTATCTTCCTTCTATCTTATCCTATAAGTATCCTCTGCCACTCTTCTTTTGAACCATCTCCCCTTTCCGATATGTATTTCAATTACTTAGCACACTCTGAAAAGTTATTACTATCTATTAAATATAATATTATAATTTATAATCCATGTCAATTACTACGACAATTCGATACCATAAAAGAAGGAGGAATTGCCAATGAAACAGATTTATGCAGAAAATTATCGCCAAATAGGATTAAAAATCGCTTATTACCGCAAACTTCGCGGACTCACACAGGAAGAGCTTGCAGAACAGACTGGATTAACCCCAGCATTTATTGGACATTTGGAGGCACCCAATATTCAAAAAGCCCTTTCTCTGGACTCTCTTTTTGATATTGCATCTGTACTACAGATTGCCCCTCACAAATTTCTTACTTTTGATGAGTTGCAATAAGATTCTCGCCGCTGGTTTTCACCCCAAACAACAATTCAAGTGTTTTTTCCATTTTTGATATTTATTCACTTTTCATACCACGCAGCTGCCAATAAAAACATTATAGCAATCAGGATAGACAGCATCTGTCTATCTGCTGATTTTTTACTCTTTTTTATACTGATAAAAAAATGATGTGACCGCACAAATTTTACTGCTCGAATCTGATTTGCTTGAATTATCTGAAAACTGTAGATGGATTGATTTGCGTACTTGTTAAAAAAATATCATTGGAAACAGAAACCAATGATGTATTGAACGAAATATACGATTGCTATAAAATAGGAAAATACAAAATCAACAGACCGTGTAAAAACACCTATGAAAAATATACACGAAGGAAAACAGATTATGAAAATTGGAAATAACCTATTCTCCCGGAAAAAATTATATACATAACAATTTGGGGAGTGTCAGCAGATTATGGCTAAAATCAAGTCAGAAAGCCGAGAAACCACTCCCCCACAATCCACTCTCCCCAATGCCGAAAATGAAAGCGGGGGCGGTACGGAATGACAAAGGCGAGGACACTGGAAAGCCGAGGTAGCGTATTCACCCTGTTTACAGGGTGAATACAGATATACCACTAGAGGTGGTATATCTGTGCGCTCTCCGAGGGGCAAGTTTCACTTGCATGGACTCCTGCGGAGGGAGGAAGAAATTTAACGTGAAATTTATTGTAAAGACAGATATTTTTTTGTATAATCGAACTATAACAGGAGTAAGTTGTATTGTATCTTCTGCTGAATTGCAATAGCGAGGTGATAAAATGGCACAAAACACGCCAAAGCGTAAAATAAAAGACAGCGTGTTCACAAATTTATTTCAGGACAAAAAGTATCTGCTCCGACTGTATAAGGCACTTCACCCAGAGGACAGTAATGTAACAGAAGATGATATAAAAGATGTTACTATCAAGCATATACTGGTTGATGCAGACTATAACGACCTTGGATTTTCGGTTGGCGGCAGACTCGTCATTTTGGTTGAAAGCCAGTCAACATGGACATTGAATATCATAATACGTGCGCTGATGTATCTTATACAGACATATCACGATTTTTTCAAGCGTACCAAGCAAAATCTGTATGGTTCTAAAAAAGTGAATATGCCAAAACCTGAACTGTATGTGATATTTACGGGAGAAAAGCCGAAGAACCCACCCGACACCATATCGCTTTCCAAAGATTTTTTTGACGGTGAAAAGATAGCGGTAGACGCAGAGGTCAAAGTGCTTTATCAAGAGGACGAGGATAGTATAATCGGGCAGTATATTATTTTCTGTAAAGTGTATAATGAGCAGAGAAAGAAATATGGGCAAACAAAGAAAGCGGTAACGGAAACAATTCGTATTTGTAAAAACAGAAATGTATTGAAGGAATATCTCGAAAATAAGGAACAGGAGGTTGTAGACATTATGATGACATTGTTTGATGATGAGCAGATTTTGGAAGCATATGCAGAGGATATTAAAAACAATGAGGCAAGAAAAACAGCAAA
>CAQBGY010000270.1 GCA_948759685.1 uncultured Eubacterium sp. | reverse complement strand
GATTTTTATTCCACCAGCTTAGCTGGTGGTTTTTTTGTGCTAAAGCGCACAATAAATTAAGCCCCAATTTTGGGGCTTAATTTTATGCTTGTAAAATTTCTAACCGCTCATTGATTAGTTCTTTGGCAATATCAAGCAATTCTTCATTACGTTTAAAATTTTCCATTTTTATAAGATTATTGATGTATGCCAAATCAATAATAATCCTTTTCTCAAAAATAATGTTTCTGTGACTATCAAAAATACAAAATTTCACAGTTTCATAAGTATCTCCTTCTATTGTTTCAATCTTGTAATGAATAAAACTAAAAACATATGATTGCGGCTTTTCAGCAAATGAAACAAGATATTGTCCGTCTTTTGAAAATTTGACGTTTCTCTCCTTTAATATATTATATAAAGGTGTTTCTGTATTTATATACCGTCCTTTTAATGAAAAATCTCGACACATATTGGCAAAAACATAAGGAAAATTCGTTTTATTAAAGTAATAAAACAAATACCCGGCATTTTCGTTGCCATTTCCTAAAAAAGAAATAAGCATTTCTTTGGCTAAGTTATTACTTATCCTTATTCCGCTTTCTTTTTTTAACAAATAAATAACTTTATCATAATTATCTCTTAATGCTTCCAATGCTTCTATAGTGGAATTATCAATTCCATCTTTTATCAGCTCATCATAGTTATTGTACCCTCTTGCATGAGAAGCGTACGGGTAAAAATTATATTTTTGATTATCAAACGGAGCAAAGTCAGTGATGTCTTTTCCTGTATGTCTCCCATACGGTTTAGGAGAGTTTTCATTTCTATTATACAATGCACAAAGCTGAATTGGGTTATCGCAAGCAGGGCATAACGCATAACAAGCATTATTTACAAAATATGGTTCATCAAAACCGGGATCTTTTTGATAATTTTCAATTGATATTTTATAAATCCTATCAGAATTCATTGTCTTATAACAATCCATAATGTCACTCCCTTTTTACCATGTAAAATTCATTTAAAATTTGTACTTTCCATTCACTGGGCAATTTTGGTACATACCCTTCTTTTTCTGCAACAAGAAGCAGCTGTAAAACTGTTGACAGCCCCATTGAAAACTCATGATACTTGTCTTTTAACGCAAATACAAGAGGTTCATCGCAGTTGGGGCATTGATTTTCTGTCGCTTTATTTTGATATGTCACACGGTTTTCAAATATTTCTTTTTGTTCTAAATTCATGGCTTACTCCTTATTATTCTGCCTTTATTATATATTTTACACCCACATTCACCGGACGATTTTCATTAGCCGTGGGAACGGCTAAAGAAGCATTAAATTGAATACCGCTGTTTATACCTGTATCACCAAGCGCATAACGAACAACCCAACCCGTTCCATTATGATACTCAGTAAAAGCTCCTTGTGAATGTCCATTGGCAAAAGGAAAGAAGACCGGACTATTGTTTGAACCCGTAATATTTCTAATACTGTCACCCTGTACTTGACCTAACGTTGTCCCATGTTCTGTCCAACCATATCCATTATAATTTTTCCATTGACTTCCTGCTCCTCTCAAAAACATACCCTGATAGTTCGGAGTTGTTGACATAAGCGCTGCCAAGTCCGGATACAACGTCTTATTCACTTTTTGCCCGTTGCATTCAAGCCAACCGTCAGGAACGGCATTTTTAGTCCATACTATCACAGTTCCGACCGGTACACCTATCGACTGTGCCTGAACCTGCACCTTTTCCGGACTGAAACTTGTCGCGTCCAGCAAATTAAAATTTACAGCATAAGCTTGCCCGATAAATAAAAAACAGCTAACTAAAATCGAATACATGAATTTCATAAAAAGCTCCTAAAATTTGTGTGATAATCACTCCAAAAGTAAAAAATGGAATTAACGCCACTTTCTTTTTCTTAAAAAGAAAACAAAACAAAAAGCCCAAACAAAACCCGAAGCATAAGCTTAGATACGTTTCACTCAAACCTAAAAAAGCCCCTGTCATGGCACTGACAAGCACATCTCCAAAACCGATTGCTTCAATCTTTTTTATTTTCAAAATGGCAAAATAAGCTACATAAAGGACAACAAACCCGAAACATAACCCAGTAAAGGTATTATTGAAATTCCCCACAAGATAATTGCAGATAAGCCCGATAATGCTTCCGATTATCGGTATTACATTGTAAATCATCCGCTCTTTATAATCCTGCCAGGACAAAACACATAAAAAGAACAATAAAACAGCCAAAATCATTTTATTTTCCTTTGAGATTTTTAACCACTTTGGCAGCATAGTATTTGCCGCGTGTTGGGTTGCGATGAACAGGCGTATGGTAGCTTGCCACGGCTTTCCAATTCAGCCCGTGCTTATTGATTTCATTTTTGAGGATGAATGCTCCGATGATAATGTTATTCTGCGGCTCAATAGCGGTTTCAAGTGAAATGCCGTATTTCCTGAGCCACCAAACATTGATTTGCATTATCCCCACATCAAAACTTTTCCGCTCATCATATGCTTTTTGGACTATTTTTAGAGCTTCTTGCTTTGATTTTGGAAAATAGCCCTTTCCCTGCACATTGACTGCCCAGGGATTAAGGCTTGTTTCGGTTTTTGCAATAGCAATAAGCAGCTGCGGAGCAATATCATAATGCTTGCCGGCAAAAATAAAATCATCAAGCATGGTCTTGGCACTTGCCATATTTGGAGTAAAAACCAACAATAAAAAAACTATGAAGTTTCTGAAGCTGTTCCGCATACTGTCACTACCGTCATCTTGTTATAATTGGGCTGCGGGTAAATCCATTCATCTTTTTTATTCAAAACACGAAGATGAATCTGCCATTTTGTGTCGTCCACATCCGTCGCCCAGGACTGAATGGCTGCCAAATGTACAGCTTCTTCTCCTGAACTCACAATACTTGGTGACACAAAAATATACGGCTGCGTGTTTGTTCCGCTCGGGCAAATGGGCTTCTCAACATAATCGCCGTCACTGGCTATGGTCGCATTTTTCATCATGATACTGTTGCCGGTATCATTTACCGTCACAGCTTCGCCGTTCCTGCAAATATATAAGCCCTCGTCCTCATCATAAAAAAGCCTGTTCTCATTATCCGTATCTTCGCATAGAAATTCATCGTAACTATGTGAAACAAGTCTGATACTTCTCAAATTATCAATATCATAATCGGTCATATCCAAATTTGTCTGCATGGCATTAAGTTCAGGTTCGCCCGGAACGGCAACCCGATACAAAAAGTCCAAACCAAGCTCGGAACTTCCGAAAGTCGCCAATGCAGCCAAATGCCCCGCACCGGGGCTGGGTATACCCATTTTAGTTAAATCAAATTCCCACATGCCGTAACTGCCCAGGATACTGTCGGTTGACTGATCAGGTAAGTTTCCGCTCGGCACAAATCCGCCCGCACCGCCTAAAAACGTCGCCGTACTTGGAAATAAAAACCACCGGCTAAGCCGGTGGTTTTCTCCAGCCCTGTAAGGGCATATTACTGGCTTATGCCTAAAGGCGTTTTGAAGTGTTCGCCAATCGCATTACATTCACAAGCTACTGCTAAAGCAGCTCACCATTGCCTTAATTATTCTTACTGCCCGTAAACGGGTCAAAGTATTCTTTGAACGTCATTTGGTCATTGATTATATCTTCATTCAATTGATTTCGAATGTATTCCGCTATTTTTTCTCTATTGCGTCCTACTGTATCAACATAATAGCCCCTGCACCAAAAATGTCTGTTGCCATACTTGTATTTTAAATTGGCATGTCTATCAAATATCATCAAAGAACTCTTTCCTTTCAAGTACCCCATAAATGACGATACACTTAGATTGGGAGGAATAGATACTAACATGTGGATATGGTCTTTGCACGCATTGGCTTCATATATTTCTACTTTCTTTTGTTCACAGAGCTGACGTAAAATCCTGCCAATATCTTCTTTTAATTTATTATAAATTATTTGACGACGATATTTTGGGGCAAACACTATATGATATTTGCAATTCCATTTGGTATGAGATAAACTTTGATTTCCAGACATAGAAATGTCCTCCTTTGGTTATCATTAGCGAACACATCAAATGTATACCAAAGGAGGACATTCCTGTATCTAAAGATTTTTAATTCCACCTGCATAGCAGATGGTTTATTGTCGCTAAAGGCTACAATCTATGATAAATATGGTGTCACCATATTTATATTTTGATTTCACAATAAATTCGTAGCGGGTTTCCGCAACGCGAGGCATCACGGAAACCGCTACACACACAGGAGAGTTTTGAAGAGAAGTATCGGAAAGAAAATTTGATATATCGTTTTGAGCAATACGAACTATCTTTGTTCCGACAAGCTCGGCATATTTCAGTTCTTCCTGAACGCCAAAAGAAGTATCATGCCCGTCAAGTTCCAAGAGCCATAACTCATCAGCCCATGCAATCATGGGATAATCAAGTTCAGCCCATCTTTTAAAATTTGTATCTATGCCGTATTGGCAAATCTGATGTCCGTATGTGATGGGGGAGAAGACAGTCGCCCCCTCATTCATCAAAAAAGCAGCAAAACTTGTAGCAGTTTTGTAGCGTGCTTCCCTGACTTGCGGGTCGCTGTGCGAATAAGGTAAAGCTAGATAAATTCTCTTATCTTTTAGCTTAAACATAAAAACTCCCTAAAGTTTCCTTTAGGGAGTGTAACTATATCAAAACATTATATTTTTTTAGTTGGCGTCCTCAAGGGGATTTGAACCCCTGTTGACGGCGTGAAAGGCCGCTGTCCTGGGCCGGCTAGACGATGAGGACGTATGCCGTGAAGTATCTTTTATGCAAATTTATAAGCCTTGTCAAATGTTTTTTACAGAAAAAAGAAAAAAATTTAAAATTTTTCTTTTTTTGTATCGCTTATTCAACATTATTTATTTTTATTTCAACAAGTTATATTTTATAAACATATTTCACGCTTCAAACAAATTCAGCTTTCTATAACGCAACGTTCATATTGCAGTTTACAGCTGTCACATCTAAAGACAGTGAAATATTTTTTTAGGTCTAGACTAGTATCTCTATTTTTGAAAAAAGATTTTAATAAGAAATTATTCAACGTTTTCATTTCTAAAATAAACCTACACTCACATTCTTTTAAGTGCAAGATAAACGTTTCATCTGTTAGAAATCGTCTTTTAG
>CAQBGY010000269.1 GCA_948759685.1 uncultured Eubacterium sp. | reverse complement strand
TAATCCTTATTATTTAGAAGAGTATGCATACAGTAAATATGATTCTGAATATCATGTCTGAATTTCTTTGTTTCCTCTTCTTTTTCAAGTAACATTGTATAATACTCTTCTTGAGACTTTAAAAGTTTTTCATTCGTTTTCATTTCTCTTTTTAAATGTTCATTCTTATTTTTATTTAGAATCAGCAAAAAAGTAATCAAAACAAATATAATGCTACTGACAGTCAAACCTAATGTGGCAAATCTAGAAATGAAATCATTTCTTTCAGCAAACCCTATATATTGTACACATGTAATAAAACATCCAAGAAACAAAGCTCCTATTATAAATATCAATATATATTTTTTAGAAACATCATATTCCATATTTTTATTACGCCATTTCATACAGAGTACAGACATAATTACTATGATAATAAATGTAAAACAGTTGACAGGTATATATAACCAATAATTTTCTAAAAATATTCCTGGATTTAATCCTAAAACGAACATTAAAACAGAGCCAAAACACATATCAAAGATAATAATGCCTATATTAACTATAATGCTTATTTTTATTTTTTTCTTTTCAGATGTAGATATGAATAGTAAAATTAATGCTGCAATATCAAATACAAAAGAAATATCATATAAAAATATATAAAATGATGCAATTCCCATCAATAATAACGATATTACAAAACCAATAAACAGCTTCCTTTTATAATTTATTTTTATCTGAAGCAAATAAACACTTACAAACACTACTCTTGTAAATTCAAGTAAATAGGATACTAAATTAAAAATTATATCGTTCATCTTTCCCCCTTTATATAAACTGAGAATTTAATCTTACGTATCTCAAAACCGCATCTTTTAACTGTGTTCTTTTCCTTCGAGATACCGGAATTTCTTCCTCTCTACAAACAGACTTCATTTTTACCTTTACAGTATCTATTTTTTTTACATATCTTAATGCTATAATATAGGACTTGTGCGTTTGAAAAAAATGCTCTGTTCCCAGCTTTTCATTCCAATATTTTAGAGTATTTTTGCTTTCAATTACTTCTTCATTTGTATAGATATATGTACCATCTCCAAAAGCTTCAATATATACTATGTCTTTCAGATAAATAACTTTCAGTTGTCCTTTCATAGAAATTGTCAGCTTTTCATTGCTTAATATTTCTTTCTCTGCCATTGTAACTGCTTCCCGAAATGTATTTAATTCTATAGGCTTTTCTAAAAATCGAAATGCCTTAACTTTAAATGCTTCAACCATCAGTTCTGAGTGACTTGTAAGAAAAATAATATATTCATTCTTATGATTCTTCCTTATTACTTTGGCTGTCTCCATACCATCCAACTGTGGCATTTCAATATCTAAAAATATTAAATCAAAGTTTTTATCAGATTTTATTAATTCATCGCCAGAACTGAATAGTGAAACTTCAAACTCTGGTCTAACTTCCAATAGCCTTTTTTTTATTTCGTTACATATAATTTTTTCATCATCACACACAGCTACTTTCAATCTCATTTTATCTCCCTCGCTTATTCTTTATTACCTAAAATAAAGAAATCTCAAACAGTAACCATTATTTTCTTTATCTTAAAAACTCTTTAACCTTTTTATGTTACAATATTATTTTGCAAATTTATCAAAAAATAGAGAAAACATGTTTTTTTACAGAAAAAGGTTGAAAAAAACAATTTTAAGGCTATATTTAAGGGATTCTTGAACGTTTATAAAGTTCAAGAATCCCTTATACTAATTCAATTAATTATAACGCCTTAATTCTCTCAATCGCCTTCAGCGTATTTTCATAAGTACCAAATGCTGTCAATCGGAAATATCCCTCACCACTCGGTCCAAATCCTGAACCCGGTGTACCAACAATATTCGCATTGGCAAGTAAATGGTCAAAGAAATCCCATGATGTCATTCCATCCGGTGTCTCGAGCCATACATATGGTGCATTCACACCTCCGCTGACATTAAATCCTGCACTCTTTAAACCTTCCATAATGACCTTGGCATTATTCATGTAATAAGCCACTTGTTCCTTTGTCTGAGCCTTTCCTGCTTCAGAATAAACAGCCTCTCCTGCTCTCTGAATAATGTATGGTGCACCATTGAACTTCGTTCCATGTCTTCTTGCCCAGAGTGCATTTAACTTCACACCATTTGATTCTAACTCTTTTGGAATCACTGTAAAGCCAAGTCTTGTTCCTGTAAACCCTGCATTTTTTGAAAAACTTCTAAGTTCAATCGCACATGTTTTTGCTCCATCACATTCATAAATACTGTGGGGAACATCATCTTCTGAAATATATGCTTCATAAGCAGCATCATAAATAATTACTGCGCCTACTTTATTCGCATAATCTACCCATTCCTGTAACTGAGCCTTTGTAATTGTAGAACCTGTAGGATTATTCGGAAAACACAAATATATAATATCCGGTGTTTCTTTTGGTAATTCCGGTGCAAAATTTGTAGCCTTTGTACAAGGCATATAAATTACATTGCTCCACTTTTCCTGTTCAGGAAGATATTCACCCGTTCTGCCTGACATAGCATTTGTATCCACATAAACCGGATATACAGGATCACACACTGCAATTCGATTGTTTTCGGCAAAAATATCTCCAATATTACCGGAATCTGATTTTGCCCCATCACTGACAAAAATCTCATCTAATGCAATATCTACACCTCTTGCTTTGTAATCATTGTCTCTGATAGCGCTTCTTAAAAACTCATATCCAAGGTCCGGGGCATATCCGTGAAATGTAGTACCATCTGCCATCTCATCTACTGCTTTATGCATTGCATCAATCACTGCCGGACAAAGAGGCTGTGTTACGTCACCAATGCCAAGACTGATAACATCTTTCTGGGGATTTGCCTCCTTATATGCCGCTACCTTCTTTGCAATATTAGAAAACAGATAACTTCCCGGTAACTTCAAATAGTTTTCATTAATTTTGTACATCTTAAGTACCTCCTAAATTTTACATATTTTTCATATATTATTATAGTTTCACAGATAAACTGCTATACTATATTTCACATTATTTCAGTCTGCCATATCCCTGCCTCATACAACAGAATATGACATTATTCCTTATACATAACTTTCAGAATCGAAGCAGCTGTTTCCACCATGGTTCTTCCACTATCCATAGCAGATTTCTGTACGTACCTGTGTGCTTCATTTTCTGACATATTATTCTTTTCCATTAGAACTGCCTTTGCCTCATCTACAATACTCTGCTCTTCCTCGCTTCTTTTCGGCGGAGTCTTTTTTCTTCTTGAGAACTTTGCATGAATATTATCCTGCATCATTTCAACTGAATTCAAAAGATCTCTCACCTTAATGGGCATTTCAAGCATCGCAACACCTGTCTCATCTTCCAGAAGTTTTTGTCTGGATGCTATCAGCAGCATCTCAAATCTTCCTTCGACATAATCCAGTATGTGTGTATATGGCATATCAAGCATTCTATATCCACTAATGATGACTCCCTCTCCCAGAGAATCTGCCAAAGTAATCGCTTTCGCTCCAGTGCTGCAGTGAAAAACATTATCATATCCATTACGCACCAATAGATTTCGAATTGCCTTGCTGTCCTCTATCTTTGGGAATACTACTATTATTCCTGCCAAATCTGCCTCCTACATTAAATGCAGCCTAAATATCTATCAATTTCCCAATCCGTAACCTGTGATGTATATTCATTCCACTCAGCCCTTTTTGCTTTTACATATTTGTGGAATACTTCTTCACCTAATACGTTTTTCATAAATTCTGATTTTTTCATTTCCTGAATTGCTTCGTAAAGATTTCTCGGCAGACTTGCTATTCCTGCTTCTGCTCTTTCCTTTTCTGTCATTTCAAAAATATCCTGCTGCACACTGGCCGGCGGTGTAAGTCCTCTCTTAATACCATCTAATCCTGCTGCCAGACAAACTGCTATGGCAAGATATGGATTGCACGCACAGTCCGGACATCTGAGCTCTACTCTAGTACCTGCGCCTCTTGCTGCCGGTACTCTGACAAGAGGACTTCTATTTGTAGCTGACCATGCAATATATGTAGGTGCTTCAAATCCCGGTACCAGTCTCTTATATGAGTTTACAATTGGATTTGTAATAGCAGCCATACCTCTCATATGCTCCATCAGTCCTGCAATAAAACTATATGCCTCTTTGCTGAGTCCGTTTTCGTCATTCTCATTAATAAATATATTATTACCTTCCTTATCGAATAAGGACATATTAATATGCATACCGGAACCACATACACCAAACTTTGGCTTTGGCATAAATGAAGCATACAGACCATGTCTCTTTGCAATGGTTTTTACGGTAAGCTTATAAGTCATAATTCTATCTGCTGTTTCTAATGCCTCGCCATATTTGAAATCAATCTCATGCTGTGCAGGAGCTACCTCATGGTGGGAAGCCTCTACTTCAAATCCCATCTCTTCAAGATTTAAGACGATATCACGACGCGCATTTTCTCCCAAATCAATTGGTCCTAAGTCGAAATAACTTGCATGTTCATGACTAATAGTTGTCGGATTTCCATTATCATCTGTATGGAACAGGAAAAATTCACATTCCGGTCCTACATTAAATATATATCCCATATCGGATGCTTCTTTGATAACTTTCTTCAAAATACATCTTGGATCATTTTCTAACTGAGTGCCGTCTGGTTTATATACGTCACAAATCATTCTTGCAACCTTTCCCTGATGTGGTCTGAAAGGTAATATTTCAAATGTGTCGTAATCCGGATACAAATACATATCCGACTCTTCAATTCTTGCAAAGCCTTCAATCGATGAACCGTCAAACATGATCTTGTTATCTAATGCCTTTGCGAGCTGGCTTTTTGTAATCGCCACGTTCTTTAGTGTTCCAAAAAGGTCAGTAAACTGAAGTCTTATAAATTCTATGTCTTCTGTTTCTGCCATGTTCAAAATTTTCTGTTTCGTATATCCCATCTTTTACTCCTTCCAAAATGAAAATTTTCCTATTAAATAATAACAAATCAAAATACTTCCGTCAATAAAGACCGTTTGTCAGCATGTAGTTTACCTTACCTCTGTATTGATAAAAAAGAGAGCATTACTTTCCTTATTTATTCTATTGCAATTAAACACATTAAATTATAAAATAATACTGATTCATTTGA